>JALGVN010000084.1 GCA_025774645.1 bacterium | reverse complement strand
ACGCGGATCGACGGTCTCCGTATTGTGGTACCCGATTACCTGATTCGAAGTGGGAGTTGTCGGTGCCGGGAGAATGAGCATGTCGGTCAGCCCGATCAGAGTCTCCGAGGCAGCGTCCCTTGCGCTCCACGCGTCGGCCGTCATTGCCGGCCGCGGAGGCGACCCCGTGCCCACGGAGGGAATCGCCTCCGTCCTCGGCGCCTCCGAGGCGCACCTCTCCAAGGTGCTCCAGCGTCTCTCGCGCGCGGGACTGGTCGTCGGCAAACCGGGACCGGGGGGGGGGTTCACCCTGACGAAGTCTGCGAGGAAAACCACCCTCCAGGAGATCTACGAGGCCATCGAGGGCACGATCGGTTTCGAGCGCTGTCTCTTCGAGCTCCCGATCTGCGAGCCCTCGGAGTGCCCGCTGTCGTGCATGTTGGCCAAGGTCAGCCGGAGCATCCAGAAGGAGCTCGGGAAGACGACGCTCGCGGAGTTCCGGGTCCCGAGGAAAGCCACCTGACGGGCGGTCGGATTGCCCACGACGATCACCCATTCGAGACGGGTCCACCCGGCACATGGGTGGGCACAGCAGGACACCGCAGGACATCGCCTGTCATCATCTTCGCCACCTCACGTGTGGCTTGGCCGGGGGCGGCAGAGTGTTGGCAATTGACTTCACCCCGGTGATAGAAGTCGTGAGCGCCGCTCCCGGTCCTTGAATCCCGAAGCAGCATTCGCCCTCTCCCACTCCACCGCTCGTGCGACCCGCACCGCGCCCGGAGCGCCGGAGCCCGCGTCCCGCGCCGATCCTCCGCGCGTCACGAAGAAAGGCACGGGCCCCGCGCATGCGTGCGGTTCCCGTGCCTTCGTGTGCCTCGCCGGCAGGTGCCGGTCAGATCCAGCATCTCATAGCAGACTCGTCATTGTCCTCCACGAGCCGGCGGTATGTGTCATGCCTGGCTTCCTTCGCTCGGTCGATCCCGGCGAATGCTAGAAGCCGTGCCAGCCGCCCGATGCCCATGTGATCAGACGGACGAACCACTCCCAATAGCTGGCGTCGCCGCCCTCGGCGAGCGACGCAGCAGGCGAAGCGAGGATCAGGAGCGAGATCAGGAAGATCCTAGCTGCGAACGTCTTCATCGCAGTCACCTCCTCTCAGCTCAAAGGAATCCGGGACCCACTCCCCCCCATCGGGCAGCGAGTCCTCCGGGAACCTGACTGCCGTCAGGTAGCCTCCACTTCTCACCTTCGCGTAAGCAGGGGAATGTTCAGTCAGGACGATCGTGTCTTCGCGGGTGGTGTAGACCCGCTCCTCGAGGGGGCCGTCCGTGAGGAGGATCTCCGTGCTCTCGACGGCGCGGTCGCCGTAGCGGAAGACGAACCGCGTCGTCTCGTCGAGGACGAGCCTGCCGTCCCCGTCGACGTAGAGGATGCAGATGACGTAGTCGTCGGGGTTCTCGCGGACGCGGACGTGCAACTGGAACCCGCCGCGCGCTTCGAGCTCCATAAGCGCTCGGCCCGCGCGGGTGTCCGCGAGGGCCGATGGCCAGGTCTCTTCTTCTATGACGATCTTGTGTTTGAAACTCGCACGGACGCCGGGACCGACGTCGTCTTCGATGCTCCTCTCCCCGCCGGCTCGCGCGAAGAACGCGAGTACGAGGATCAGAGCGAGAGGTATGGCTCGGTGGCGTTTCACCGCATCGTTCCCTCCTGCGATGTCGCCGCGGTCTGCGGCTGCGAACCCGGTCAGGGCTTCGCGAGGGTGAACGGCGGTTCAGGTTCAACCTCCCGGTTATCGTGCATTGGCCGTGCCAGCTCGCCCGTCCGCGTTCGCTCTTCGCCGAAAACCCGAGTCCACGCGCGCGCTCCCCGCCGACCGCGCGACATGGGCCGTGGCGGGAGCGCCAAAGCGGACCATGTGCGGCGTCCGGCATTCGGACCGATCAAGTGAGTGAGCGCTCACTCTCCTCGCATTCTTGACACCTAGTACACGCGGTGCTACAATCGAGACAGTTGTCACGAGGCGCGTCAACGAGGTTGACGATGAGGAGCTCAGAAAAGGGCGCGTTCGCACCTCTCGTTGCGGCCGCCGTCACGGCGGCCGTCGTCGCCGCGGGGACCGTCTGCGCGCTGCCGAGCAGCGCGTCGGCGGACACGATCCGCGTCGACCAGGGAGGCGCCGGCGACTACCACACGATCCAGGCCGGGATCGCGGCGGCGAACGAGGGCGACACGATCCTCGTCGCGGCGGGGACGTACACCGGACCTGCGAACCGCAACCTGGACTTCGCGGGCGTGAACATCGCCCTCGCCGCGGAGGATGGACCGGGAACGGTCGTCCTGGACTGTCAGGGCGCCGGGCGCGCGTTTCACCTGCACAGCGGGGAGGACACGACGACCGTCGTCACGGGTCTCACCGTCGTCGACGGCTATTCGGCGGACCGCGGAGGCGGGGTCTACCTCGACGGCGCCGCGCCGAAGTTCGTGTCCTGCTCGTTCGTGGAGTGCCGGGCCGGGAACGCGTCAGGCGGGCTGGGCGGCGGCGCGTTCGTGGACGGTTCCGCGCCGCGCTTCGTCGACTGCACGTTCCGGGAGTGCGAGGCCTACGACGCCGGAGGGATGTTCTGCTACAACGCTCCGGCGGTTCTCACCGGCTGCCTCTTCATCGACAACACGGCGGTCCACGGAGGCGGGGGGATCCGCATCCTCGCGCAGCCGACGGTCCTGCGCGGTTGCACGTTCGTGAGGAACACGGCTCCCACGTTCGGCGGCGCCGTCTTCTGCTGCTACTCGTCCCCCATCATCACCGACTGCACCTTCTGGGAGAACGACGCCGTCCAGGGCGGAGGTATCTACGGCTTCGACGCGAGTCCGGCGATCACAAACTGCATCGTCGCCGGAAGCCCGACCGGAAGCGGCCTCTACTGCCCCGGTTCGGGCAGCTTCGTGGTCTCCTACTCGTGCATCTTCGGGAACGCGGGCGGAGACGCGCCGTGCGGCGACGCCGGCAACAACATCTTCGTCGATCCGGGCTTGTGCGACGCCGCGGACGGCGACCTCGGCCTTCAGGATTGCTCGCCCTGTCTCGGCGCCGGTCAAGGCGGGAGCGACATCGGCGCGTGGGGCGTCGGGTGCATGTGCTTCGATCCCTCGGGAATCGCGGGAGATCACGACGTGGGTCACACGCGCCCGCTGGCGTTCGCCCCCAACCCGTTCGCGTCGGACACGCGCGTCCTCTACTGGGCGCCGCCGGGCGGGCCGCCGGTGACGGTCGCCGTCTACGACCTCAGGGGCGGACGCGTCCGCACCCTCGCGAAGGAGGCGATCGGGCCGGGGCGCCAGGAGCTTCACTGGGACGGAACCGACGACTCGGGCAGGAACGTGGCCTCGGGAGTCTACTTCGTGAGGTACGAGAGCGGCGGGGTCGCCGCGACCGGGAAGGTCCTGATCGTCAGATGAGGACACATGCCCTCATCTGCTCACCGGACATATGCCCTAAGAGTGGGTAGGGCGCGACGGCGGCGCGGAACGACGCCGCACCGCATCAGGAGCGAAGACACACCAGACCCCCGTCGATGCCGCGGGGGTCTTCTCACGGCGAGCGTGTCCCGCAATCGTCTTCCGCGGGCACGACCCGCAGTGACTCTAACGGCCTCCGAGCAGGAGCTGCAGGTTCGACCGGGCCTCGGCGAAGTCCGGTCTGAGACGCAGCGCCTCCCTGAACGACGCTTCCGCGCGCTCGAACTCCCCGCTCGCGGCGAGCGCCGCGCCCAGCGCGTTGTGGGCTTCGGGGAGCCCCGGGTTGAGTCTCACGGCTTCCCCGTAGTGCGCGACCGCCTCGTCGAGCCGCCCAAGCTGGTGGAGCGTCGCCCCGAGCTCCATCTGCCCCCTGGCGTGATCCGGATCGATCTCCACGACCCGCGCGAAGTGCTCGAGGGCCGCGTCGGTCTCGCCTTGCGCTCGAAGCACGACCGCGAGGCTGTAGTGCGCCTGCGAGTGCTCGGGCCGCACCTCCAGCACTCGGCGGTAGTTCCGGACCGCCTCGTCGTACCTGCCCTCGTGACCCAGGAGGACGGCCAGGTTCATGCGCGCGTCGACGTGGTCGCGGTCGAGCTCCACGACCCGCGCGTACTCGCGCGCGGCCTCCTCCGGACGGTCGTCGCGGACGAGCGTCGAGGCCAGCAGAAACCGCAGCCCCGCGTCCTCGGGAACCACCGTCAGGAGATCCTCGAGAACGAGCACGGCCCCCTCGGGGGCGATGCGCGAGCCGGGTGACACGATCTGCTCCACCGCCTCATCTATGAACGCCGCCAGCTCTACCCCCCCGGGGTCGAGAGCCGCTGCCTCCCTGAGCTCCGCGACCGCGAGGTCCCGCCGGCCGGCCCGCCACTGGACCCTCGCTCGGAACACGTACCCCTGCGCCGCGATGGCGCGAGCCGCCCGGTCTCGGACCGGCGCAACGTCCTCCTCCGGCCCCGTGAGGAACGAGAGGTCGGGCTCGCGGTGCTCGTCGATCGCGGTGAGTAGTGTCGCGCGCCGCTCGTTGCTCGCGAGGAACCTCGGCGACGAGAACTCGAGAAGGGAGTTGTCGTCAGTGTGGATCGGAGCGTCGTCCGAGAGCCGACCCGCTCCCCCGGCGCCCATCACGAGACGCGCGAGGAACTCCTCCGGCGAGTCGATCCCGACCCGCGCGAGATCGGCCAGCACGTCCGGATCGCCCATGCGCTCGACGACCGCGCCGTACTCGACTGCGAACGGGCCGTTCGATCCTATCAGGAGGAACTCGTTGGAGTTCGGCGGTTCCCAGAGCGACATCTCCGGGAAGACCGCCCGGAACGTCGCGACGACGCTCTGGAACGCCTCGAGGTCGACGTTGTAGGTCTCGAGCCACACGCAGGCGAACCCGCCCGGCGTCAGCCGGTCCCGGCAGGCCTCGAAAAACTCGAGCGTGAAGAGATCCGCGACACCCGCGATCCACGGGTTCGACGGTTCGGAGATGATCACGTCGTAGAGGTCGTCCCCGAGAACGAGGTGGTTGCGTCCGTCGACGACGAGGACGCGCGTCCGCGGGTCCTCCATGACCGCGCGGTTGTAGTCGTCGAAGAACCTGCTCGCTTCGACGACCTCAGGCGAGATCTCGGCGCAGTCGAGGACCTCGACCGGATGCGTTCCCGCAGATCCGAGCGTGATGCCGCTCGCGAGACCGATCACGAGAACGCTTCGCGGGGCCGGGTGAAGAACGAGCGGCGTGTGGGCGAGCATGATCTCGGTCGGGAGATCGCCCGGCGACGTCGACGCGTCGGGCTTGCCGTTGATCGAGAGGAAGAGCTCGCCTTCGTCCGACTCCTTCACGGTCACGGTCCCGGAGTGACCTTCCTTGTTGAAGAGGATTCGCGTGCTTGCGGCTTTCTGTCTCATCGCGGCCGGCGACTGCGCGATCTCCGGCGACATCCTGCGCGCCATGATGTAGGGGCCGAGGGTCATCTCATCCGGGTTCCACTCGGGGACGACGAGAACGCCGGCGAGCGCGACGGCTGCCACGGCCGCCGCGGCGATGCCGCGGTGCCGAGGTTTCAGGCTCGCGCTGAACGCGAAGAACGCACACGCGATCGCGGCGTTCAGGAGCACGGCGGCGAAGATCGCACCCTGGGTTCCGAGCAGCGGGATGAGAGCGAACCCGGCGAGGAACGAGCCCAGGATCGATCCCAGCGTGTTGCTCGCGTAGACCGTGCCGACCGAGCGGCCCACGGTCTCCCGTCTGCGAACGAAGACACGGTTGGCGAGCGGGAACGCGGCGCCCATGAGGAAGGTCGGGACGAACGCGACGGCGAGCACGATGCCGAACTCGGCGAGCTGGAGCCGCGCGAACGATTCCCCGAGACGGGAGATCATGCCTGTCGCGAACACGGGGAGACCCCCGAGGAAGGGGACCACGAGGAGCGCCGACAGGCCGATCGCGATCTCGATGATCGCAAGCGCGCGCATCGGGTCTCGGATGCGGTCCGAGAACCGCGCCGACACGGCGCTGCCGACGGCGAGACCGAGGATGAACGAGGTGAGGATCATCGAAAACGCGTAGACCGAGGACCCGATCATCATCGTCAAGACCCGCGTCCACGCGACCTCGTAGGTCAGCGCTGCGAAGCCAGACAGCCCGTAGCCGACGAGAAGCACGGTGAGGGCGATCCGCGGATAGGCAGCGCGTCCTTCAACAGCACGGCGCGCCTCCCGTCCTGCCCTCTCGCTCCGTCTCCGCGCGGCGCGCGACGGCCCCGGTTCCGGCGGCATGGCCGGCGCCCGTCGATGAAGACGGAAGCTCAGAAACGCGGCGGTGAGATTGACGAGGCCGGCGACGTAGATCGACTTCGTCACGCCGAGCGCGGGGATGAGCAGGAACCCGGTCGCGGCGGCGCCGAGAACCGCTCCGAAACTGTTCACGGCGTAGAGCCGCCCGACCGACCAGCCGACGTCCGAGAGCGACCTCGTGAAGAACTTCGTGAGGACCGGGAGCGTCGCACCCATGAGCGTGGCCGGCAGGAGAAGGAGCAGCGCACTGAAGAAGAAGCGTCCGAGGCTCAGGAGCGGGAACGTGTCGCCGGCGCCCCGGTAGAGGTGCGCGTAGATCGGCTGCGAGGCGTCGATCAGCCACGGCAGGAGAAACCCGTAGACGGCCACGCCGGCCTCGAGCAGGGCGAAGACCCTGAGCGAATCGTCGCGCCGGTCGATGAACCGCCCGCCGATGAAGCTCCCGAGCGCGAGCCCGCCCATGAACACGGCGAGCACGGTCGAGACGGCGAACGTCGTGTTCCCCATCACGTGGCGGATGAGACGGATCCAGGCGATCTCGTGGATGAGACCCGCCGCGCCCGAGAGGAGGAAGGCCGCGAGGACCCCGGCGGCGAGCGCCTGGCTCGACGGCTGGTTGGATCCGGTCTGTCGTGTGTTCGGCAAGAGCGGCCCCCCGGCGGACCCTGGTGGAGCGAGCATGCCGTGTGCGGGAGAAGCGGTCACGCGTCGGACGCAGGTCGGCGGTGCCCTAGAAGTAGAAGGAAGCTCCGATGAACGGCCCGTCGAGGCTCATGCCCCCGGCCTTGAACCACCGGTACCCCAGTGAGGCGGAGACGAACCGGATGCCGTACCCCGCGCTCAACGTGTAGTCGTCCACCGAGTTGTCGTTGATCGTCGACCAGGAAGGCCTGAACTCGGCGCCGACGCCCCAGGGCGTTCGAATCTGAATAGGCAGGGTGAATGAGAACGCCGAGTGCTTCTGGTTCCCGCTGAGCGTCAGGGAACCGAACCCCATGTCCACTTCGAAGTACCGGCTGAACGACATGCGATAGAGCACGTGCCACTGGGAGACATCCAGGGTGTCGTCGGGGCGGTCCTCGTCGTAGCGCGTGTGCCGGTACTGGAGGCCGATCGGCCCCCACCCGACCTCGATCCTGCCATCGATCGCCTGGACGGCGGTGTCGGTGTCCTGGTAGAAAGCGTCGAGGCGGAGATACGGAATGACCGGCTCGCCCCTGTTCTTCAGAGGCGGGCCTTCGGTCTGGGCCTCGCCCTCGACGGCCTCCGGACGCATCCTTGCGATGCTGGTGGCGCCGCCGTAGATGAACATGAAATAGCCGGCCTCGACAAGGAACCCCGTCCACCCCGACCCCCCTCCACCGCTCGCCGAGTGCGAGCCGATCGTGTCCGCCGCGGTTGCCGCCCCTTCGAAGTCGTCAAGCTCTCCCGCGACGAGCGGCTGCACCAGACAGGTGAGACAGAACGCCGGAACGAGGAGGAAACGAGCCGCGTGGCTCCTCGCGAGCAATCGCCTGCGTGTCACGTCGACACCTCCCATCACCTTGTTCACGGCCCGGCGCTCCCGTTCCTCGTCCAGGACCTCGTTCCGGAGAAGCGAGACGGCTGTGAAGTGAGACCCCCTTCAGGGTAACAGCCCGCATCATCCCACCCGGCTCCCGAATCGTCAAGCGCTTCCCCGCAGAACCTCCTTTGCCAGCCGCCTGTGGAGCGATAGAATGGCGTTGGACGCGAATCCGAGAGAACAGAGCACCCGATTCGTCCGCGGCTCCCGGAGCCTGTCGACGGTGCACATCTCAACGACGAGACGCTCCCCATGATCGGCAAGACCATCTCCCACTACCGGATCATCGAGAAGCTCGGCGAGGGCGGCATGGGCGTCGTCTACAAGGCCGAGGACACGAAGCTCGGCCGCACCGTCGCCCTCAAGTTCCTGCCGCCCGGCGCGCTCGGAACCGACACCGAGAAGGCCCGCTTCCTCCAGGAGGCCCGGGCAGCCGCCGCGCTCAATCACACGAACGTCTGCACGATTCACGAAGCGCAGGAGGTCGACGGCGACGCGTTCATCGTGATGGAATACGTCGACGGACCGAGCCTCAAGGAGAAGCTCACCGCCGGTCCCGTTCCGATTGCGGACGCGCTCGAGACGGCCACCGAGGTGGCGCGCGCGCTCGAGGCCGCCCACCGGAAGGGGATCGTCCATCGTGACATCAAGCCGGCGAACATCCTGCTGACGGGCGAGGGCCGAGCCAAGGTACTGGACTTCGGACTCGCGAAGCTCGCCGACGCAGCCGACCTGACGGCTCCGGGCTCGACCGTCGGTACCGCGGCCTACATGTCGCCGGAGCAGGCGCGCGGCGCATCGGTCGACCGCCGCACCGACCTCTGGGCGCTCGGCGTCGTTCTCTACGAGATGGTGACCGGGAGGCGCCCCTTCGCGGGCGACCGCGCGGCGACCGTCATCCAGGCGATCCTCACGAGCGAGCCTCCCCGCGTGAGCTCGGCGCGGAGCGACGTCCCGAGGGAGCTCGAGCGAATCGTCGAACGTGCGCTCGAGAAGGATCCCGCCCGACGATACGGGGACGCGGATGAGATGCTCCGAGATCTCGAGGCCGCCCTGGACGGAGTCGCCGCCGCGGCGGGAGCCTCCACCGAAGACCGGCCCTCGATCGCGGTCCTCCCCTTCCTCGACATGAGCCCCGAGGCCGATCAGGAGTACTTCTGCGAGGGAATCGCCGAGGAGCTCCTGAACGCCCTCGCGGGCATCAACCACCTCCGCGTCGTCGCCAGGACGGCGGCGTTCCAGTTCCGCGGAAAGGGCCACG
>JALGVN010000083.1 GCA_025774645.1 bacterium | reverse complement strand
TCCGGCTCGATGTGCTGTCATCGACCTTCGTCGGGGAGCACTGCAGCGTCATCGAGGGCGGTGTTGTCAACTTCCAGCGCAGCATCCTCTGGGATTCCAGCCTCGGCAACGACGGTGATGTCTACTTCAGCTGCTGCGATCTCGATGTCAACGTCTACGGAGCGGGCTACACGGACTACGATCCTGACTGCTTCAGTGTCGATCCGCTCTTCTGCCATCCGGACGATCCTGGCGGGGAGTACGCCGTGTTCGAGCGCTTTGCGGTCGACACGGTCTCCGTGTGTCTCCCGTGGAACAGCCCATGCGGCCAGCCTGTCGGCGCGGGTGAGCAGGCCTGCACGGGCGGACCCGACCGCGACTACATCGACGCGGCTGTTGACCGCTCTGAGAGTAAATCCGACGAGTTCTTCGACGGCATCGCCCCACTCGTCGGAACGACTGAGGGGACCGTCACGTTCGAAGGCGACCAGGTTCTCATCGTAACCGACGCCGAGGATTCAGAGAAGGGCATCCGGGTCTGGGGGTATCCCACCGGAGGCTCGGCGCCTGACTACGTCACCGTTGGCGAGCACACCGAGATTCGCATGCACGCTGAGTCGGAGGCCGTGCTGACCTGTGTCCCGGCTGGCGGAGGGCGGGAGTCAGCGACGACCACCGTGGAGTCGGGAGGCCCGGTGGTGCTCTTCGTGACCTTCACAGCAGAGAACGGCGGCGTCGCCGAGGCTACGCTGCCGGGCAACTACGGATTCGAGTTCGATTCCGGCACCCCGTTGACGGACGGGTTGATTACGCATCTGGGACCGGGCCTCGGTCCACTCACGGTCATGATCAATGGCGTGGAGGTTGTACTCGAATACGAGGAGTCCGCGCCGGTGCCGCCCCCGCCGGGGCAGGTCCTGACCGTGCCGATTCCGTATCTGACCATTCAGGATGCCGTCGACGCCGCCGCGCCTGGTGACACGGTGAAGATAGACCCGGACGGGGGTCCCTACACAGGCGACGACAACCGGGACATCCTGGTTGACAAGAACCTGACCATCATGTCTTCATCCCAAACCGAGCACGCGCTGATTGATGCGTTCGAGGAGGGCGCTCATCACCGAGGGATCATCGTCCAGGCCGGCCAGGCTCTCCGCATCAAGGGCATCGACATTACGAACGGATCCACAGGCGGCCATGGCGGATGCGTCGTCGCTGCGGGGGAGACCGAACTGCTCATGGAGGATTGCAGGCTCACCGATGGCACTGCGTCCGATACTGGCGGGCTCCTCGCAGCTTGGAGCACGAGTGTGACGCTGATCGACTGCGAGTTCAGCGGTGGAACTGCCAGCTGGGGGTCCGGAGGAGGGGTGTACATCAGTGGCTCGGATGCTACCGTAGAACGCTGCACATTCGAGGCATGCCACTCGAATCTGCCGGGTGGCGGCATGGCCTTGGCCGGGTGCAGCGTGCTTGTCGACGGCTGTACTCTGATCTCCAACACCTCGGACCGCCAAGCCGGGGGACTCAGCGTAGCACATGCGGTTTCCCCCGGAGTGTCCGTCACCGACTGCGACTTCCAGGACAACGCTGCCGGGCCGGGCTACCCAGGCCACCACGTGTCGGTCTATGGCGGAGTCGAGCCGCAGCAGATCGACAACTGCCGGTTCTACTCCGATGCCCCGGTGGTGGGCATACACGTGGCTGCTGAAGCCACAGTGCAGGTCACAGGGTCCTCCCTGTACAATTCAGGCTGCCAGCTCGGCTTCTTAGAAGCCCTCTCGCTTGTAGAGTCTATCCTCTGGAGTCCCGGCGGCGTCTACTTGGAGAACTGGGGCACCGCGACGCTGAGCTGTTGCGACTACGCCGGCGAGCACGTCGGGACAGGTACGACCGAAATCGGTGGTGACTGCTTCTCCACCGACCCGCTCTTCTGCCTCGAGGATGATGCGTCCACACTGTCTGAACTCCTCGCAGTTGATGCCGCATCGATCTGTCTCGCCGAGAACAGCCCGTCGGACTGCGGGCAGATAGGCGCGGAGGGCGACAATTGCGAGGGAGGGGTCGATCACGACTACATCGATTGGGATGTCGACACCTTGCCTGAGCTCCCTTCGCTCGAATTCTCCGACGGTACCACTTCGGGGGTCGTGCTTACCGCGGGCGTCCCGCTTCTTCTCGTCAGTGACGCTGAAGACGAGCTCAAGGGAATCCGTATCTGGGCGTATCCCACAGGAGTCATCAGCCCCGGTATTGTCATGGGGTGTTTCGGTTTCAGGCTCGTGATGCACAACGTCGAATCGACACCCGATGACATCACCATGACCTGCACGCCCTCGTCCACGCACCTCGGGCGAACGTCTTCCGTCACAACCCTGGAAGTGGCCGGTGGCGTGGTCGAGGCGACTTTCACTGCCGACAACGGCGGCATCGTCACGGTGTCCCTCGAAGCCGGCTACGGCCTCGAGTTCGATCCAGGCGCCGCGAGCACCATCACCGCGCTCCCGGGGAACCCCGGGCCGGTCACGGTCTATGTGAACGGCGAAGCGGCCGTTCTCGATCCAGGTGGGTCGACGCCAGTCCCGCCGCCGCCAGACCCGGACATCGACGTGGACCCGATGTCGCTCTCGTTCACCGTGCTCGCAGGGGCAGCGGACTGCGACAGCCTTGTCGTGCACAACCTCGGGTTTTCCGATCTGACCTGGTCGATCACCGAGGTGGAGGGAGCGCTTCCGCTTCTGCGACACATCGGCGTCGTCGAGGGAGTCTCTGGCATCCACGGCGGCTCTGAGGACCGTCGCGAGGACGTGTGTGCGTGGCTCTCCGCGGTGCCCGACACAGGCGTGATTGCTGCCGGCGACTCCACGATCGTGGTCGTCTGCGTCGACGCCTCCTCGCTCACGGCGGGTGATTACTCCTGTGACCTCGTCTTCGGCAGCAACGATCCCGACGAGCCGCAGGTCGTGGTACCCGTCTCCCTGACCGTAGAGAGCGAGACCAACGCCATCATCGACACCAACCCCGACCACATCGACGGTGAGTGGCAGATGACAGGCCCCGGCGGGTACGACGTGAGCGCGAGCGGCGACACGACGCTGACCGGCCTCGTCCCGGGCGAGTACTCGTGCACCTGGTTCCCCGACACGAGCGGCGGCGGGTGGCGGACCCCCGATCCGGTGACCCAGACGATATCCCAGGGCGAGACCGTGACGTTCACGGGCGATTACTGGCAGCCGCCAGACATCGCCATCGTGCCCATGTCGCTCTCGTTCGAAGTGCAGGAGGATGACACGGACTGCGCCAATCTCGAAATCTCGAACTGGGGGAGCATGGGCGCCATCGATCTCCTTTGGGAGGTGAGCCACGGTGCCTGCACGTGGATCTCCGAGGATCCGACGAGCGGGGCGGTACCGCAGGCCGAGACGCACATCGTCGAGATCTGCGTCGACGCGACGGGCCTGTCCCAGGGGGACTACGACTGCGACCTCATCTTCGAAACCAACGACGAGGACGAGCTACATGTGGTCGTGCCCGTCTCGCTGACAGTGACGCCCGCGACCGGGATCGACGACGATCCGACGTTCGTCCCGAACGAGTTCAAGCTCTGGGCCGCCATGCCGAACCCGTTCAACCCCCGGACCACGATCCGGTACGATCTGCCCGAGTCTGAAGCGGTGCACCTCTTCGTCTACGACGTCCGCGGCCGGCTCGTGCGTGTCCTTGAAGCCGGTGTGGCGAGAGGGCCGGGGCGCCACTCGGTGGTGTGGAACGGACGCGACGAGAGCGGTTCCGACGTCGCATCGGGAGTCTACGTGTACCGCCTCGAGGCCGGTCCGTACGGAGGCTCCGGGAGGATGACACTCCTGAGGTGACGCTGCTTCTGCGATGATGACGCTCAGGGGGCCTGCCGCCGTCGGCAGGCCCCCTGCAGCGTGTCCCGGCTCGCCCAGCCCGCCACGCGCTCAGGAACAGGCTTGACGCCCCCCGCATCGAGACGCATACTCAGCACCGGCACGCAGTCGTGTGTCAACCCATCACGGTCTCCAGTCTGTTGAGGTTATCGGCCCGCGATCTGACGGTCGCAGTCGCTCCGCGCGTCTGCCCGGAGGAACGCCGCAGACAAGGAGGACGACGATGGAGAAGCGAAGGACCTTCCAGCGCTGGTGCTCTGTCGCCACGCTGTTTTTGTTTCTCACCACGCTGATCCCCGAGGCGATCGCCCAGGACGAGATCCCAGCCGACCAGGCTCAGGATGAAGCGGCCGAGGCCGCCCCCGGCTGGCCGAGGGAGGTCGACGGCGATCTGGGCCACATCGTCATCTACCAGCCTCAGGTCGAGAGTTACGAAGGAAACCGGCTCGAGTCTCGAGCGGCCGTCTCCGTCACGCCGACCGGCAAGACCGAACCCGTCTTCGGGGCCGTGTGGTTCGAGGTCCGGCTCGCCACCGACATGGACACCCACATGGCCTCGCTCGAGAGAATGAAGGTCACCGCGGCGGTCTTCCCGGACGCAGAACAGGAGAAGATCGACGAGCTCACCGCCTTCCTCGAGAGCGAGATGCCGACGTGGGACATCGAGATCTCCATCGATCGCCTGATCGCGTCGCTCGAGACGCTCGAGGGGGAATTCCAGGGCGTCGGCGGACTCAACAACGCCCCCCCCGAGCTCATCTTCAGGAAGCACCCGGCAGTCCTCGTCCTCATCGACGGCGATCCGATCATCGCTGACCTCGAGGGCGCCGATCTCGAATACGTCGTCAACTCCGCGTACTACATCCTCAAGGACGTGACCTGACCCCCTAGAACCGGTCCAGTTTGAGAGGTAGACTCAGACTGGCCAGCGAGAGGGGGTTCTTGATGGGCAGGAAGCGGTACACACCCGAGCAGATCGTACATCTTCTGCGGGAGGCCGAGGTTCTTCTGAGCCAGGGGCGGACTGTGCCCAAGATGTGCCGGGAACTCGGGTTCTCTGAGCAGACGTACTACCGATGGCGTCGCACGTATGGTGGTCTGGACGTGAACCACGCCCGCCGCCTGAAGGAGCTGGAACGAGAGAACGCTCGTCTGAAGCGGCTTGCGGGTGAACAGGCTCTGGATATAGCGATCCTGAAGGAGGCGTCCCGGGGAAACTCGTGAGCCCGGCGCTCCGTCGCCGGGCGGTGGAGCACGTGCGTGATGCGCTTGACGTGAGCGAGCGTCGGGCGTGCCGGGTCTTGGGTCAGCCCCGTACGACACAGCGGTATGAGTGCCGGGTAGCTGACGATGAAGCCCTGCTGACAGAACGGGTGGTGGCTCTGGCGAGCGAGTATGGACGTTACGGGTATCGCCGTGTGGCGGCGCTCCTGAGAGCAGAGGGCTGGCGTGTGAACCACAAGCGTGTGGAGCGGATCTGGCGTCAGGAGGGGTTACGGGTCCCGAAGAAGCAGCCGAAGCGGAAGCGTCTGTGGCTTGCCGACGGATCGTGCGTGCGTCTGAGACCTGAGTATCGGGACCATGTGTGGTCTTACGACTTCGTGTTCGAGCGGACCCTGGACGGCAGACCTCTGAAGCTCCTGACGATGCTCGACGAGTACAGTCGTGAGTGCCTGACGATCGAGGTGGGCCGGAAGCTGTCCAGCGAAGACGTGTTGCGTGTTCTGGGACGGCTGTTCGTGCGTCGTGGCATCCCGTCGTACATCCGGTCGGACAACGGCCCCGAGTTCACGGCGGTGGCTGTCCGTGAGTGGCTTGAGCGGGTGGGAGTGCAGACGCTGTTCATCGAACCCGGGAGTCCGTGGGAGAACGGGTACAACGAGTCTTTCAACGGGAAGCTGAGGGATGAGCTTCTGAACGGGGAGATCCTCACGAGTCTGTGGGAAGCGCGGGTGCTGACAGAGCAGTGGCGCAGGGAGTATAATGAGGTGAGGCCGCACAGCTCCCTGGGGTACCGGCCGCCGGCACCGGAGGCGGTGATGCCGAAGCCGTCAGCAGCGGGATCCTACCTCTAGAAGTGGTACTAATACCGGGGGCAGGTCAAGGACACCTCCAGACTACTTCATGTTGTGCTTCGCCTTGAACTCCTTGACCATCTCCGCCGAAACAGCGTCGAGATCCCAGCGATGATCGAGCGACCACTTGGACAGCTGGTCCGGAACCGTGCGATCCGGATCCTGCGGTTTGTTCGGTCCGGGGACACTCCAGGCCTCGTCCGGCGAGACCGCCTTACGCTCCGTGATACCGTCCTTCGTGATGTTCCAGACGAGCATGTCCTCGGCGAGGGAGAGCGGGCCGTCGTACGTCTGCCGGATAAGCTCCTGGATCTGGTAGCGCGTGCCGGACTCGTTGAAGAAGTGGTAGGCGATCGCGAGCTTGGGCTTGACCTCGCTCATGATCTTGCCGAAGGCCTGCGGAGGGGTGTGCACGTAGGTGCCGACGCCGAGCGCGCTCTGTGGCGACTGGCCGTAGTACTTCACGAGCTGGTCGGGAGTCAGAAAGGCCTCGTGGATGGCGACGTCCGCATTCGTGGCGTACTGCCGGTACCACGTGTTGGGCATCGAGTCGCCGCCGATCACGACCTTCAAGCCGCTCCACTCGAGCGCGAAGCTGACCGCTCCGTCGCCGGCATGGATCGCGGGCCACGAACGGATCGTGACGCCGTTCTCCTGATAGACGACCTCGTTCTCCTGCTTGAAGTCGAACTCGTGGACGTTGATCTTGCCGGGTGCGGAGGGCAGTGCCGCCAGGCGCGTCATGTTGTCCCAGTTGTACGCCTTGAGGAAGTGCTCGACCGCGTACGCCGTGCCCATCTCCTTCGTGGCCCCGGTGGGCCCCCAGATCTCGAGCGGTGCCGTGCGGCCCGCGGTCCATCCGCCGGCCCACAGCCCCGGCAGGTCACCCCAGTGGTCCGTGTGGAGGTGCGTCAGGAAGACCTTCTTCGTGAAGTCGAAGGGGATCATCAGGGAGCTCAGATTCGCGTTCGCACCGGTCCCGATGTCGAACAGGAACTTGTCGCCGTTCCCGACCTCCACCAGCCAGCAGGTCGCCGCCTGCGAACGCCGGGCCGCGGGCATGCCTGTCCCGAGCGCGATGAGACGAATCTCATCGTCCCCGAGCTCTTCCGTGCCGGGGTAGTAGACGTACCGGTCCGGCGCCGTGCCGTCCGGGTCGCTGACGGCGCCGCCGGCAGCGTTCGCCATGGGCACGGTCGTCTCCCAGCCCAGGTACCCGAAGAGGCAGACACCGAGCGCCACGGCGCCCATTATGACCGTGTACTTCAGCATCCTGCTTCGGAACATCGCCGCTCACCTCCTATCTTCGGCCGATTCCGTGAGTGCACCTCCCGGGAGCGGCTCATCCATGTCTCGCTCAATCCACCAGGCCGAGGTGGCCGAGTGGGAGCGTCGATTCCAGGAGCATGACAGTCAGTCAACCACCTGAGCGGACGGGTGTCAAGGAACTACAGGCGGCCCCCCCACGCACGAAGGCGGACGTGTCGCGGCCCTGCCACAGGCCACGGCCCATCCGCCTCTGTTGTGTTCTAGACCGGCGTGCTAGCGAAGGAACACGACCTTCCTCGACGCGCCGTTCGCTCCCGCTTTGACCCTGACGAAGTAGACGCCGCTGGCGACGCGGCTTCCCCTCCAGTCGGTGCCGTTCCACTTGATCGCGTGCTCTCCCGCCTCAAGCTGACCGTCGACGAGCGTTCTCACGAGGCGCCCGGCGGCGCTGTAGATTCGGACCGTCACGTTCTCCGTGGCGGGCAGCGCGAGCGCCATCCTCGTGTCGCTCGAGAAGGGGTTGGGGTGCGCCGGGCGGAACCGGAAGATCGCCGACGATTCCCCAGCGTCAATCCCCGTCCCCGTCAGGTCGATGTGCACGTCGATGCGCGCGGCGCTCGAGTACTCGCCGGCGTTCGCCGTCACGTTCGCCCAGAGCGTGGCGACGGTGTCGGAAGCCGCCTCCGACACCGTGAACGTCAGTGCGTCGCCCGCGTTCTGGGATGAGCCTCCCGCGGGAACGTCCGGGAACGCCGCCGTGCCGTCAACGACCGACAGCGCGCTCCCCTCTGAAGTGAGCACCACCGACACGCCCTCGGCCGCGTCCCCTCCGTGATTACCGAAGGTCAGGGTGATCGCGATCGTCTCACCGGGCTGCGGCAGACCGTCGCCGTTCCCACCGGGATCGTCGTCCAGAACGACGTCGTCCACGACCAGCCACGGGACGGCCGGCGCCTCGGGCGCGATCGTGGTGAAGAGGATTGCCGTGCCGTCTGCGATCAGCGTTGCTCCCGAGCCGTAGGTCCCGTCGTAGAGCCACCCGATCCCGTCGGTCTGGTCCGGGCTCTCGATCCCCACCGTGCACGCGCCCGGGTCCGACACGTCCTCGTACTGGATCAGGATCATCCCGTCGCCGCTAGGGGTGGGGTGGAACGTCGGGTTCAGGAGCATCACCTGGAACGTCTCCGTGGCGGGGCTGTCCCAGTGTCTGACCTCGTCGAACTGGATGATGAATCGGTGGTTCGCCGCGTCGAGGAACCTGTAGATGTCACCGCCCGCCGAGGGGTCGAGGTCGTCCCAGAACGGTGCGATCATGGCGGCCGGTCCATGGGGGTTGGGGATCGACGAGTTGTCGCCGAAGCGGTAGTCGACGATTCCCATCGAGGCGAAGCCGTTCGAGCAGACCGAGACGTAGTTGTAGGTGGTTCCGTAGTAGGGGAAGTCGAAGATGAACCAGAGGGGCGTCGTCGCGGCATCGTCGTTGGTGATCTCGGTCACGAGAGTGCCCGGTCCCGGAGGCGCGATGTCGAACCACTCGAACGTCGGCGCCGGTCCGAACGCGGAGTCTCCCACGTCGTACGCGTAGTACCCGTACCCGTCCGGCCCCGACGGCCCCGCCGAAGGGCCGGAGAGCGCGAGCTCGAGGTCGAGGGCCGCGGAGTACTGGTAGGAGTACCCGTCGGCTTCGAGCGCGAGCGAGAACGACGCGACGTGGCCGTTCGGCGCGATCGGCGAGACGGAGACGACGAACGGCAGGTGCGCGTTGTCGCACGTAGCACCCGCGCCGGCGTCTGTGAAGGCCGCGTGTCCGGACGTCACCGCGACATATCCGTCCGCCGTCGTGAGCGTGCCCTCGATGGACTCGAGCACGCACTCGCCGTCGTTAGCGAGCGTGACGAGTCGACCGACTCCATCGCCGCGGGGGAGAGGTGTCCGGTAGCGATCTCGATCGCCGGGGGATGCACGGTCCTCGTCGTGCCACCGTACGCGACCGAGAGCGCGAACGGGATCACGTGCTCTCCCGGGCAGTCCGCTGACACGGTGATCTCGAACGCGTCCTGCCCCCACACGATCGCGTCCGGGGGGACGTCGCCGAAGTAGGAGAGGCTGTCCACGAGCGTCGTGTGGACTTCGTCCGTTCTGAACGTGGCCGTCACAGCCGCCGCGGTCTCGTTGCCGATGTTCGTGAGCGCGATGTTGAGGAGGGCGGTCTCTCCGGGGCTCAGGAGGCCGTCCCCGTTCCCGCCGGCCGTGTCGTCGATCGTTGTTTCGGAGTGCGTGACGAACGGGCCGCTCGGCAGGACGACGACCGTGCCCTCGTAGGGGAATGCGTTCCGCGCGGTGACGGTGACCGAAAGATCGCCCGGCGTCGAAGGCCAGATCGGCAGCACGGCGGCGCCGAGCTCGTCGGTGTACCGCCACGAGTAGACGTCGCTCCCCTTGACGCAGGCGACGAGGGCGCCCTCCACGGGCACGCCCTCCTTGAGGACCGTGACCCCGAAGTCCGTCGGTCCCGTCGAGGCTCCCTCATTGTGGAAGACGGTCAGATGAAGGGGCGGCCCGGTCCAGAGGTTGAGCTCGGGGTCCCCCAGGAGGTTCCAGGCCTGGTACTCCTGGTGGTTCTCGTCGTTCAGGAAGAGGTTGAGCTTGCCCGCGAGGCACGCTTCGCCCATCGTGAGTCCGTCCGGACCGAAGGCGTTCGCCATGAACCCCTCGTCCACGTACCCGCGCCGGAGCGAGAGCGCCTGGCTCCCCCCGATGATCGTGTTCGTGCCGAAGAAGGCGACTCCCCCCGCCGGGTTCGTCACGGAGCCGGCACGCACCCAAGTCTCGCAAACGTAGCCGTCGACATCGAACACGCCGGTCCCGCAGGTCGCCGACACGACGACCGGGAGGCGCCACCCGTTCGTGGTGGCGGCCGGGTTGATGTCGAAGGGGGGATTCCAGTTGAAGAGGGCCTGCCCTCTGAAGTTCAGGAAACCCCTGCCCTCGTTCACGGAATCGTAGACGTCCTGCATCGACACGGGGTTCCGCCTGAAGAGCGTGTCGACGGGAGCGAACTCCGCGGAGTCCATGAGGTCGTAGACGAACCACGTGTTCGCGTAGTAGATCCAGTCGCCGTCGTCGAAATCGTCGGCGATCATGAGCGTCGCGGACGCCGGCCAGATCGGGTCGTCCTCGAGCGGAGTGCGCTAGTATCCGAGGATCTTGGCGACCTGCGTGGCACAGTGCCAGGGCGTGTCCGCCGTGATGCGGCCGACCATGATGTCAGCGAGGTAGTCAGAGCCCTCGACCGTCGCGTAGTAGTTGTCCGTGTGCGTGAGGCCGTAGTGGACGGGAATCTGCTCGGTGTCGCCGACCAGAAGCACGTACTCCGGTGGGACCTGCCACGTGTCGTACGCGTTCTGGATGTAGGCCCTGATGTCCGCAGGAGTCGAGCCGACGTCGCTGAGTCTCACGACCGTCGTCTGCACGCCCTTCACGTGCTTCCACTCCGCCAGCGGCTCGATCGCTTCCTCGAAGGAGTCCCACACGATGATGAGGTAGCGCGCGCCGAAGGGGATCGGGTCGCCGTCTCGACGGAACGCCGAGCCGGGACGTGTCGCGTCGATGTCCCCGCCGTCGTAATTGACCACGGTGCTCTCGTAGAGACGACGGAAAGCGGGGGAGACGTGGCTCCGGCCTCGGCGTTTCTCGTTCAGCCCGGGCTCGGGCAGGGCGCGGAGTCTGACCTCGACCGACGGTGCGCCTTCTCCGGGAGTCGGGCCTCGTGAGGACGGCGTGAACGTGACCTGGACGACACGCAGGTCTCGGAGGATGGCGGGCTTGGAGATCGCCACACTGCCGGCCGCGCCGGCCGGGATGATCTCCGTCTCTATCCTTCCTGTGTCCGGGACCCGGACCAGCGTTGACAGAAAACCGGAGGTCGCGTCGCCGGCGTCGAACCTGAGCGAGACACCGTCGGGTGTGTCGGCGATGACCTCGACGGTCGGGCGCGCGGAGCCGTGCGCCGGAACGGCGGCACAGACGCCGCAGACCAGGACAGCGGTTGCGACGAAGGCTCGCAGGCCGGCCGAAGTGGTGGACGAAATCACATTCCTCTCCTCGAAGCGCGAGACAGTGGGAGTTTTTTCATGCATCCAATCCAGTTTATCACAATCGAGGCCGTTCGTCAATGCTCACGCCTCCTGGCGGGCTGCGCGTCGCTGCATCGCGAGCCGCCCGCTGCATCGCTGCCCGCGCCGTCGGGCGGGGAGCCGCCCGGAAGTCCGGCTCGCACGCGATCCGTCTCGAGTCCGATCGGCTTCGGTCTGACGCACCTGTGCGCCGCTCCCTTCACGCCCATGCGGGTATCTTGACGTATGGTCCATCCCGTGTTAACGTCTCCATGGCATCACGTAGCCATTCTCCTCTGGCCCGAGCTGAAGGAGGGGTGAGATGAGGAAGCCACTGCTGAGCATCGCCCTCTGCGCCGCCGTCACCCTATGCGTGAGCGGTGTCGCCCTGGCGGGGTTGAGCGCCCCCGCCTACGACGGGGACGACGTCGTCTACGATGAGACGAACGGCGTCTTCTTCTATCCCGACATGAACAACCCGGGCCTCATCCTGAAGCCCAAGGCACAGCAGCAGGACTACATCGACCAGCTGAACGCGGCCGCGTACGCGGGCATGACGGACTGGCGCTTCGCGAACTTCGCCGAGTGCTACGGGCTGAGCTGGACGTTCGCGGAGTACAGCCCGGACCCGCCTGACCCGACCGACGATCCGCCTTTCGTGGCGTTCGGCATCCCGCCCGAGATCGCCGGGCTGCTTCCGTACCAGAACGCCTGGGTGGGCGGCGACAGCCTGGCGCGCGTGATTCCGGTCGGGCGGGTGGCCGACGAGGTCGGCAACAAGATCCAGGTGCCTGACGGGTTCAACTACCTGTTCGTGGACGGACACGAGGCCGATCCCCAGGTCCCGAGGCCGTTTGCTGTGCACGACCCGGGGAGTGACGATCCGACCCAGTTCCTGACTGGGATCCCGTCGGAAGCCGAGTATCACTGGGCGTGGTCCGAGCAGGCGGACGGTACCTGGAGGGTGATGTTCGACGACGACCACAACTACGCGGAGGACGACTCCGTGCAGGTCTACGCCGTCTTCGGTCCCTTCGACCGATGGGACTGCTCGGCGCTGGTCGTGTCGAGCACCGGTCCGCTCTGGGTCGACATCAAGCCGGGGAGCGACGTCAACCCCATCAACAACAACGGTCACGGGAAGATCCCGGTCGCGATCCTGGGCGGCCGCGACTCGTACGACATCGGCGACATCGATCCCATGACCATCGCGCTCGAGGGCATGGGCGTCGCCATCAAGAACAACGGCCTGCCGCACGTGAGCTACGGCGACGCGAACGAAGATGGTCACCGGGATCTGCTCGCGAAGATCCAGGACGTGGAAGGGGCGATTCCCGAAGAAAGCACGATGGCTCGGCTGACGTGCTCCCTCTACGACGGGACTCCCCTCCAGGGAGCGGACGTGGTCAACCTCGTGCCGCACGGCGGCGACGACGACGGTGACGAGGAGCCCGCGCCTACGTTGGGAGCGTACGCTCTCGATCAGAACCACCCGAACCCCTTCAACCCGACCACGCAGATCTTCTTCACCGTTCCAGCTGCCACTCATGTGAGGGTCGAGGTGTTCGACGTGTCGGGCAGGAGACTCGCCACTCTCACCGACGGGTCCTACTCTGAGGGCGAGCACTCCGTGCTGTGGGATGCGGCGGACGCACCGAGCGGCGTGTACTACTACAGGATCACGACTCCCGAGTTCGTCGAGTCGAGGAGCATGGTCCTTCTCAAGTAGGACTGGTTCGAACCCGTTCGCCGGCGGGCGATTGCCGGCCCCCGAGGACTGCCTCGGGGGCCACGCGCGTCCGACGCCGTGACTCGCGGTGGTGCTCGGGTCTCGGTGGAGACCACCGGACGTGGAACGATGGCAAGAGATGCGTGGGGGACCGGATTCCGGACCGCCTGTCTCACGATCTTCCCCAAGCCCCCAGGCTCGCGCACCGCTCCCACCAGCCCGGAAAGGGGTCCACGATCATGCGGACACTGTCAATCGCCTGTCTCCTCCCTCTCGTGCTCGCCACCGTGTCGCTCGCTCAGTGGTCGTCCGACCCCGCCGTGAACCTGGCGGTCACCGACGCAGCACTCGACCAGGTCCAGCCGAAGGTGGCCCCCACGGCCGACGGAGGGTGCTACATCAGCTGGTTCGACGGCCTCGGGAACGGCTTCGACGTCCGCCTCCAGAAGCTCGATGCCGCAGGCAACGAACTCCTCGCGCACAACGGCGTCCTCGTCGCGGACCGCGGGTTCAGCTCGACGCAGGACTACGGCCTCGACGTCGACGCGTCAGGGAACGCGCTCCTCGCCTTCCGGGACGACCGGGGGAGCGGCATCCAGGTCACGGCGTCCAAGGTCTCGCCGACCGGGACGCTCCTCTGGGGAACGATGGGCATGCAGCTCACGAGCACCGGCAGCTTCGTCGCGTCGCCGAAGATCGCAGGCACGAGCGACGACGGTGTCGTGGTTGCCTGGACCCAGGACTCGGACGCGCGGGCGCAGAAGCTGGACGCCGCGGGCGCGCAGGTTTGGGTCGCCGACGTGGTGCTCACACCGGCGGCGGGAACCTACACGGCAAGCGACCTGCACGACGCCGGCACCGACGTGATCCTCTCCATCGTCCACCAGACGGGGCCCGAGTTCTGGAGGCCGAAGCAGCTCGCGGCCCAGAAGCTCGACGCGGCCGGCGCGTCTCTCTGGGGCGGCGGCAGTCCCATCGCCGTCTTCGACAGTGGCTCGCTTCAGTTCGGGAACTACCCGGAGTTCGTGCCGGACGGCTCCGGCGGCGCGGTCTTCAGCTGGTACGACACCTCCTCGCAGCTCCAGTGCTACGCGCAGCGCATACTCGCGAACGGGAGCGAGGCGTTCCTGCACAACGGTTCCGTCGCGTCGACGAACGCGACGCGCGCGCGTGTCTCCCCGTCGGCCTCGTTCAACTCCTCGACAGGCGAGACGTTCCTCTTCTGGAGGGAACAGAACTCGTCGCAGTCGCAGCACGGCGTCTACGGACAGAAATTCGACGCGAGCGGCAACCGCCAGTGGACCGACTCCGGAGCCGTGGTCGTGCCGGTCGGTTCCGTCGAGAACGGTCTCGTGCGGTGCCTGACGGAAGGCACCGGCGCGTTCGTCTTCTGGGAGGAGATTCCGA
>JALGVN010000005.1 GCA_025774645.1 bacterium | reverse complement strand
GAGGTCGTGATCGGCCGGCGGATCTTCAGGTCCGGGGAGTGCGAGTATCTGATTAACAAGAACGAGTGTCGGCTGCGCGACATCCGCGACCTCTTCCTCGACACGGGGATCGGGACGCGGACGTACTCGCTCATCGAGCGCAAGATGGTCGACTCCGTTCTCTCCGACTCGACGGGCCACCGGCGGTTCATGTTCGAGGAAGCCGCCGGCATCATGAAGTACAAGGTCAGGAAACGCTCGGCGCTGAACAAGCTCTCGGCGACCGAGACCGACATGCAGCGCGTCTCCGACATCATCATCGAGGTGGAGAAGCAGGTCCGCTCGCTGAAGCGACAGCTCGCGCAGGCCCGCCGTCACCGAACGCACACCGACGATCTCCGCGAGCTCGAGATCGGCCTGGGTCGCCACGAGTTCTGGACGTGGGAGTCGCAGCGGGAGGAGTCTTCCACGCGCGAGGCGGAGCTCCGAGGCACGCTCGGGGAACATCTGGGAACGGTGCAGGAGGCGGAGCGCTCGGGACTGGGCATCCGCACGGAGCTCCGCGACAAGGAAGAGGCGCTCTCAAGCCTCGAGCTGGAGGTCAAGGACCTCGAGTCGAGGTCGCGTCAGATCGCGGACGGGCTGCTCGTGGCGCGCGAGCGCCGGAGCGCGGCCGACCGCCGCGCCAACGAGCTGGGCACGGAGCTGACCGACCTGCGGGCCGACCTGTCCCTCGCCCTCAAGCGCTCGTCATCGCTGGACGGAGAGCTCGAGGAGAGCGCGACGCTGGCGCGGGAGCGCGATGACGAGTTCTCTCGGAAGGACGAAGAAGCCGCGGAGATCGAGAAGAAGTACAAGCGCCTGAACGACCTCCTCGCCGGGCAGAAGCAGACGCGACTGAACGGGCTCGAGAGCTCGGCGGGGCTCAAGGGCGAACTCGAGAGCTACCGCGCACGACTCGACGACCTCATGAGGGAGCACGTCGAGATCGAGAACTCGCTGGCGACCGCGAGGCACGCCGTCGCCGAGAAGGAGGGCGAGGTTCTGTCCGCCCTCGAGGAAGAGAAGCGCTTCATGGGCGCCTCTCACGAGGCGCGAACCGCCGGGCACGCGCGGACGACCGCGCTCGACGACGCCAGGGAGGGCCGGCTCGAGGCGCGGGAACTGGCGAGTCGGATGGAGGGCGAGCTCAGTGCCGCGAAGCACAAGTCCAATCTCCTGTCCGAGATCAGGGACGGCTACGGCGGGTTCCAGGACGGCGTGAGGTCGCTCCTGGCCGACCGATCCCACGGGATCGACGGACTGCTCGGGACGGTCGCCGAACTTCTCGACGTGGACCCGAAGATGACCGGGGCCGTCGAGGCCGCGCTGGCAGGTACCGCGCAGTACGTCGTGGCGCGCGATCTCTCCACCGCGCGGTCGGCGATGCGCTTCCTCGCGTCGCGCTCTCTCGGACGAGCCACGTTCCTCCCCATGTCCGAGCTTCGCAGAATCGAGGTCTCAGGTGTCGCCGAGCGCGTCGTGAGCGAAGACGGGGTCATCGGCCGTGCGTCGGACTTCGTCTCGTCGGACGGGTCGTTCGCCTCGCTCGTCGGGTTCCTGCTCGAGGGCGTCGTCGTCGTGAGGGATCTCGGAGTCGCGCTGTCGCTCGCGGGACGACCGGAGTGCCGCGACCTCGCGTTCGTGACACCCGAAGGGGAGATGGCGACCTCCAAGGGCGTGATCTCCGGTGGACGCCGGGGAAGCGACGAGGCGGGGCTCCTCCGACGCGCGGAGCGCGTCGAGGCAGCGAAGCGGGAGATCGCGCGCCTCTCCGCGTGCCTCGCGGAGGCCCGCAGAGCCGAGGCGGGGGCCGAGGAGCAGCTCGCTGAGTCCTCCGAGGCTGCGCAGGCGGCCGAGGGTCACGCCGAGACGGCCGACGCCGAGCTCTGGGAGGTGAAGCGTCGTCTCACGGAGCACGAGCTCGCGAAGACCAATCTCTCGGAGCGCATCGCGGAGCTCGCCGCGCAGCGCGACGTCCTCGCGACGCGCATGGCTGCGACGCGAACCGCCATCGAGTCGCTGGCCGAGCGCCTCTCCCTGCTCTCCAAGGGCGAGGACGAGCTCGGCGAGAAGCTGGACGAACTCGAGCGCGAGTTCAGGCGAGTCGAGCACGCGCGCACCAGAGCGATCGAGGAGGGGAAGCAGTCCGGCATGGAAGCGGCGTCGGCGCAGTCCCGGCTGACTCAGCTCAAGACAGAGCACGCGCAGCTTACGGAGACGGCGAGGAGCGCCAAGAGCGCGGACGAGCGGAAGACGATAGAGCGCACCCAACACCTGCGCACCATCACGGAGCTCGACGAGAAGATCGCCGCCGACGCCGGCGCGCTCGACGAACTGAACGAACAGAAGCGCGCTCTCGAGACCGACCGCGACGCCATGCGGGAGTCGGCCGGCGGCCTCAAGACGGAGCTCGAGAAGCTGGACGACGACACGAGGGCATCACGAGAGGTCAAGGACCGTGTCCAGACCGAACTCCACGAGCTGGAGATCCGTGACACCGAGCGTCGCGGACGCGCTGAAGCCATGCGAGACAGGCTGCGCGAGGATTACTCGGTCGACGTCCGCGAACTGGGCGGCCCCGAGGCCGACTCCGCGACGGAGCCGTTCGACATCGCGAAGGCGCGCGAGGAGGTGGAGCGCCTGCGCGCGCGTCTCCGCTCGATGGGACCTGTGAACCTCCTCGCTCTCGAGGAGTACGACGAGGAGAGCAAGCGTCTCGAGTTCCTCCAGGGTCAGTTCGAGGACCTGCAGAAATCGAAGAAGGCGCTGCTCGAGGCGATCGAGCGAATTAACTCGACTGCGATGCAGATGTTCGTCGACACCTTCCGGCTCGTAAGAGAGAACTTCGTCACGACGTTCCAGCGTCTGTTCGAGGGCGGCGAGGCAGACCTTCGGTTCCTCGAGCCTGAGGACCCGCTGGAGTCGCCGATCGAGATCGTCGCCTCTCCCGGCGGAAAGCGGCTCGGACGCCTGAGTCTCCTGTCGGGCGGCGAGCGGGCGCTCACGGCGATCGCGCTCCTCTTCGCGATCTACCTTGTGAAGCCTTCGCCGTTCTGCATCCTCGACGAGGTCGACGCGCCGCTCGACGACGCGAACGTCGAGCGCTTCGTGAGGATGCTCCAGGAGTTCTCGGACCGCACGCAGTTCGTGATCATCACGCACAACAAGGCGACCATGCGCGCCGGCGGCCGGCTGTACGGTATCACGATGGAGGAGTCGGGGGTCTCAAAGGTCGTCTCCGTCCGACTCGACACGGCCGACGAAGAGGTGCAGCGTGAGGAAGCGGTTCTCGAGGCTCGCTGACGGTCTCGCCAAGACGAGGCAGGCGATCCTCGACGGCATCAGAAACGCGCTCAGCCGCGGGCCCGCACTCGATGAGAGCGGGCTCGCTGACATCGAGGAGACGTTGATCGGCGCCGACGTGGGCGTCGACACGTCGGCGCACCTCGTGGACGTGCTGCGATCCGGTTCACGCGAGCGGCCGCTCGACGACGCGAGCGGGGTCACGAGTCTCCTCGCCGACGAGATCAGGCAGATACTCGAGAACACCCGCGGAGACACGCCGGCCGAACCGCCCGGCCCTCCGCTGGTCGTGATGGTCGTCGGCGTCAACGGAGTCGGGAAGACGACGTCCATCGGGAAGCTCGCGCGGCGCTACGTCGATGAGGGCAGGACCGTGATCCTCGCCGCGGCGGACACGTTCAGGGCCGCAGCGGTGGAACAGCTCGCTATCTGGGCGGAACGAAGCGGAGCGCAGCTCGTCGGGGGGATCGACGGCGGCGACCCGGCGGCCGTCGCCTACGACGCTCTCGACGCCGCCGTCGCGAGGGGGGTCGACGTCCTCATCGTCGACACGGCCGGCCGGCTCCACACGCAGAAGAACCTCGTCGAGGAACTCCGTAAGATCAGACGCGTGCTGGGGAAACGGCTCGAGGGCGCGCCGCACGAGGTCCTCCTCGTGGTCGACGCTAACACGGGTCAGAACGCCATCTCCCAGGCGAAGCTCTTCGACGAGGCGGTCGGCCTCACCGGCATCGTGCTGGCCAAGCTGGACGGCACCGCGCGGGGCGGGATCGTCATCCCGATCGCCCGCGAACTCTCGATCCCGGTGCGGTACGTGGGGACCGGAGAGTCGATCGACGACCTCGAGGACTTCGACCCGAGGGTCTTCGCCGGAGGCCTGCTGGGAGTCGGAGGCGGGCCGGGCGGAGTCAGAGACAGGGGTTCCGGAGCCCAGGGCGGCGCGTGACCCGCGACAGGCGCGCGACGGCCCGACCTGGTACTCCAGAGACTTGACAGCGACGCCGACTGGTGGTAAGTTGACTAACAGAGCCGAATAGCGCGTTCCTTCGGGGCGGGGTGGAAGTCCCCACCGGCGGTGAAAGCCCGCGAGCGGACCGAGAGGTCTCGCAGAGCCTGTGAAATCCAGGCGCCGACAGTGAGAGTCTGGATGGTAGAAGGAACTGCCGCGCGAGCGGAGTGTGCTCGGCGCGTCGATGCCCCGGAGGAATCCGGGGCATTCTTGTGTCCGGGACACACAACGAACGGCAACGCGGAGCTGACCAGAGGACCGATGGACGACGCACGACACATGAGAGAGGCTCTCCGACTCGCAGCGCAGGGGAGAGGGTGCACGAGCCCGAACCCCGCGGTCGGCGCGGTGATCGTCAGTGATGGCGAAGTCGTCGGACGCGGCTATCACGAGCACTACGGCGGACCGCACGCCGAGGTGAACGCAATCGCCGAGGCGGGCTCGCGCGCGCGCGGCGCGACCATCTACGTGACCCTCGAGCCCTGCTGCGTCTGGGTCAACACCCCTCCATGCGTCGACGCCATCCTGCGCGCCGGGATCGGCCGCGTCGTGGCGGCCACGGAGGATCCGAACCCCAGGGTCTCCGGCCGCGGCATCAGCGAGCTCAGGGGAGCCGGAGTCGAGACCGAGGTCGGACTACTCCGTGAGGAGGCCGACGAGTTGATCGCGCCCTACCGCCGCTTCTGCGACACGGGACTTCCTGAGGTTCTTCTCAAGCTCGCGATGTCGCTCGATGGGCGCATCGCGTCGCCTCCCGGAGGCGCGCGCTGGGTGTCGTCCGAACCCTCGCGCGAGCGCGCCCACGCGATGCGAGGGTCGTGCGACTGCGTGATGGTCGGAATCGGGACGGTTCTCGCCGACGACCCGCTCTTGACCGACCGCCGACCGGAGGCGGTTCGGCAGCCGGCGAGGCTCGTTCTCGACAGCGACCTGCGAACGCCGCTCGACTCGGCCCTCGTGCGGAGCGCCGGGGAGGTCGACACGGTCGTGGCATGCGCGGGGGACGCGCCCGCCGACAGACAGTCGGCCCTCGAGAAGCGCGGCGTTCGGGTGTGGAGGAGTGCCGGGGCGGAAGGCCGTCTCGACCTCGAGGAAGTTCTGAGGCATCTCGCCCGCGACGGGAAGCTCGACATCATCTCCGAAGGCGGCGCGGACGTCGCCTGCTCGCTCCTCGAGAGCGACCTCGTCGATCGCATCGCGTTCTTCGTGGCGCCGACGGTGTTCGGGCCCGGGGGACTCCCCGCGTTCGAACGCCTGGGCCCCGGCTGGTGGGAGCGCTCGAGGAGACTCCGGGACGTGAGGTGGAGTGAGACCGGCCGGGACCGCCTGCTCGAGGCCAGGGTCTGCCGGCCATCCACGGCGCCGGAATCGCCGGAAGGGAGTCTGACGTGTTCACGGGCCTCGTAGAATCGGTCGGAACCGTGGAGACCGTCCGCCGGCGCGGTCCGGTCACCGCCCTCACGATCCGCGCGTCCTTCTCGCGCGAGCTCGAACGCGGTGAGAGCGTCGCGGTGAACGGGACGTGTCTGACCGTCGTGCGAACATCCGAACGCAGCTTCGAGGCCGAGGCCATCGGCCAGACCGTGTCCCGCACGACACTCGGGAAACTGACGTCCGGATCTCACGTGAACCTCGAGCGCGCGCTCGTGGCAGGGGAGAGACTCGGAGGCCACGTGGTTACCGGTCACGTCGACGGAGTGGGCACCGTCGGCTCCGTGACGAAGTCCGACCGCGGCGTTCTCGTGTCGATCGAGCTCCCGACCGACCTCGTTCGGTACGTGGTCGCGCGCGGGTCCGTCGCGATCGACGGCGTGAGCCTGACGGTGGCGGGCATCGCGGGACCGGTCCTCACCGTCGCCCTCATCCCGGAGACGCTCGGTGCCACCGTCGCATCGTCGTACCGCCGGGGTAGTGCGGTCAACGTGGAGACGGACATACTCGCGAAGCACCAGGAGAAGCTTGCGGCCGCCGGCCCCCGCGAGGGCACCGAGACGGTCGATCGCGAAGACGGGATGACGCTCGACCGCTTGAGGGACCTCGGGTTCCTGAAGTAGAGGGGCCCTCAGGCAAGCGCCTCAAACAAGCGCCTCGAGCGGCGCAAGTACGCTGATCAGGAAGACGGAATCGACACGCGTGAGCCACGACACTGGAGCGACCACCATGGTGGACAGCATCGGAGCGGTTGAGCGAGCCATCGACGACATCAGGCGGGGGAAGATGGTGATCGTCGTGGACGACGAGACGCGCGAGAACGAGGGTGACCTCATCATGGCCGCGGAGAAGATCACACCGGAGGCCGTCAACTTCATCTCGCGCGAGGGAAGGGGGCTCATCTGCGTGCCGATGACCGGGGAACGGCTCGACGCGCTCGACCTCCATCCCATGGTCGGCAAGAACACCTCTAAGATGGGGACGGCCTTCGCGGTCTCGGTCGACGCGGTCAGGGGCACAACGACGGGCATCTCGGCCCAGGACCGCGCCGCCACGATCGCGACCCTCGTCGATCACGAGACCCGCGCGGACGATCTCGCTCGCCCCGGGCACATCTTCCCTCTGAGGGCGCGCGACGGCGGCGTGCTCCGCCGCGCGGGCCACACGGAGGCCAGCGTGGACCTCGCGCGCCTCGCCGGGCTCGAGCCGGTGGGCGTTCTGTGCGAGATCCTGAGCGAGGACGGGACGATGGCGCGGCTCCCGGAGCTCCGCGAGATGGCCGAGCGCTTCGGCTTCAACATCGTGAGCGTTCGGGCACTCATCGAGTACCGGGAGCGGACAGAGAAGCTCGTCAGGAGGACGGTCAGGACGACGCTCCCGACGAAGTACGGAGACTTCGAGCTCAGCCTGTACCGGAGCGACCTAGACGACTTCCTGCACATCGCCCTCGTGAAGGGCACACCTTCTCCCGAGAGACCTGCGCTCGTGCGCGTGCACTCCGAGTGCCTCACGGGCGACGTCTTCGGCTCACGGAGGTGCGACTGCGGAGACCAGCTCGCGACCGCGCTGAGAATGGTCGAGCAGGAGGGCGAGGGCGTCGTCCTGTACATGCGGCAGGAGGGCAGAGGGATCGGACTGGAGAACAAGCTCCGTGCCTACGCGCTGCAGGACATGGGGAGGGACACGGTCGAGGCCAACGAGGAACTCGGCTTCGAGGCCGATCTCAGGGACTACGGGATCGGCGCACAGATCCTGGCGGACCTCGACGTTCGGCTCATCCGTCTCCTCACGAACAACCCGAGGAAGATCGTGGGCCTGGAGGGCCACGGGCTGACGATCGTGGAGCGCGTTCCGATCGTCGTCGAGCCCACGGACAGAAACCTGGACTACCTCATCACGAAGCAGAACAAGCTCGGCCACCTGCTCGACCTCGAGAAGGACGAAGCGGGGGAGGCCGAGGAGACCGACACGCAAGCGGGAGAACGCGAGAAGAAGGGAGTGCGTTCATGAGCAAGGTGGTGGAGGGCAAGATTTCCGGCGAGGGCCGAACGTTCGGGATCGTCATCTCACGGTTCAACGAGTTCGTGTCGCTCAGGCTTCTCGAGGGCGCGATGGACTGCCTGAGACGCCACGGGGCGGACGACGACGACATCACGATCGTCTGGGTGCCCGGCGCATTCGACATCCCTGCCGTCGCCAAAAGAATGGGTGACGCTGGTAAGTACGATGCAGTACTATGCTTGGGCGCTGTCATCCGAGGAGCGACCCCGCACTTCGACTACGTGGCAGCGGAGGTTGCCAAGGGAGTGGCGAACGCCGCGACCCAAACTGGCGTGCCGACCGTCTTCGGCATCGTGACCGCGGACAACCTTGAGCAGGCGATCGAACGCGCCGGAGCCAAGGCGGGGAATCGGGGCTGGGACGCAGCCCACGCCGCCATGGAGCTCGCGGACGTCTACGCGAAGATGGAATAGCGTCCCTTGAAGAGGCGCCGACCATGGGTGTGAGGAGGCAGGGCCGGGAACTCGCCCTCAAGCTCCTTTATCGGGAAGAGGTCACGGGACTCACCGACCTCGCGATCCCCGAGATCGAGGAAGAGCATGAGGAGGCTCTCGCCTTCGCCGGCCTCCTCATGGAGGGCGTGCGGGAGCGCCTCGAGGCCATCGACGGGGCGATCTCCGAGGCGAGCGAACACTGGGACATCTCGCGCATGGGTGCCGTCGACAGAACGGTGCTCCGAATCGGCGCGTACGAGCTCCTGTTCGCCCCACAGATCCCGGTGGGGGTCGTGATCAACGAGGCGGTCGACTGCGCGAGGAAGTACAGCTCCGACGAGTGCGGGCGCTTCGTGAACGGCGTCCTCGACCACATCGCGAAGCTCGTGCGGGCGTCCGAGCCTGCGCAAGCCGACGCCGCCGAGGATGAGACAGAGGAAGAAACAGCTTCGTGAGATACGTTGTCCTGAGCGACATCCACGCGAACCTCGAGGCCCTCGAGGCGGTATTCGAGGAGATCGAGGGCATAGAGCACGACGGCGTCGTGTGCCTCGGCGACATCGTGGGATACGGACCCGATCCCGGCCCGGTGGTCGAGCTCTTGCGCGAGCGCTCGGCCGTGACGGTTCGCGGGAACCACGACAACGCGGCCATCGACCCGCGCGAGGAGGCCTTCTTCAACGACTGGGCGGCCGCGGCGATACGCTGGACGCGCGAGCAGCTGTCCGACAGCGACCAGGCCTACCTGGGCGGGCTGCCGTACACCGCGTCGATCGGTGACGCGCTCCTGGTCCACTCCTCGCCGAGCAAGCCCGAGGCCTGGCGGTACGTCCTGGGCAGGGCGGCCGCGACGGCCGAGTTCGACGCCTTCGGTGAGCGAATCTGCCTGATCGGCCACTCGCACGTTCCGATGCTCGTCGCGAAGCTGGAGGAGCGTGTGTGGGAGCTCGTCCTGAGCGAGGTCGCTTTCACACCGGGCATGAGACTCATTGTGAACGTCGGGAGTGTCGGACAGCCGCGCGACCGTGACGTGCGCGCGAGTTTCGCTCTCCTCGATCTCGACGAGGGCACCGTCGGAATCCGGCGCGTCGCGTACAACGCAGAGAAGACGGCCGGGAAGATCATCGATGCCGGCCTGCCGCGCTTCCTCGGCGAGCGCCTGCTGGTCGGCCAGTAGCGCGCCGGCGGGACGGGGCCGGCCCCCGGCCCTGCAGAGCCCCGGAGAACCCCATGCTGACCGCGAGCGTCGGAGTGATGGCCTACAACGAGGAGCGCAACATCGGAAAGCTCCTCGGGGCGCTCGTCTCCCAGAACCTCGCGAACGTCGAGATCCGGCAGATCGTCGTCGTCTCGTCCGGGTCGACCGACCGCACCGACGAGATCGCGGCGGACTGGGCGTCCCGCGAACCTCGCGTCGAGTTGATCCGCCAGGAGAGCAGGGAAGGGAAGGCCTCGGCGATCAACCTGTTCCTCGAGCGGGCAGACGCGGACGTCTTCATCCTCGAGAGCGGAGACACGCTTCCCGCGCCCGACTGCGTCGAGAAGCTCCTGGCGCCGTTCGCGAACCCCGAGGTCGGCATGACGGGCGCCAGGCCCGTCCCCGTCGACGACCCCGGCGCCTTCATGGGGTTCGTCGTCCACATGCTCTGGCGGCTCCACCACTGCCTCGCGCTCAAGACGCCGAAGCTCGGGGAGATGGTCGCCTTCCGGTCGTTCGTCCGGACGATCCCGGCCAACACGGCGGTCGACGAGGCGAGCATCGAGGCGATCGTGATCGACCGAGGACAGACACTCCAGTACGCCCCCGACGCGATCATCTACAACAAGGGCCCCGACAACGTCCGGGACTTCCTCAAGCAACGCCGCAGGATCTACGCGGGTCACCTGTGGCTCGAGAAGGAGCAGTCGTACGAGGTCTCCACGAAGAACGTCGGAGGCATCTTCCGCGTGCTTCTCGACGACCTCGAGTGGAGACCCCGAACGGTTCTCTGGACGCTGGGCGGGGTGTTCCTCGAGACCGTTGGCAGGTTCCTCGGGGTGGTCGACCACCGCATCCTCAAGAAGAACCCGTACACGTGGGACGTGGCCGAGTCCACGAAGAACCTCGACGCCGTGCCCGACGGCGCCGCAGCGCGTCGTCCGGCCGACGCCGGCAGCGGCTCCGGGGCCGGAGGTGCGGGATGATCGAGGTGCTCGGCAGGATCCCCTTCTACAAGCTCATGTACTCGACGGGACGGCCGCGTCTCCTCCCGCTCAACCTCACGGTGAGCGTCACCTACCGCTGTAACTCGCGATGCCGAACGTGCAACGTCTACACGAAGAACGCGGAGGAGTTCACGGTCGAGGAGTTCGACCGCACGTTCGCGTCGCTGGGCCGGGCGCCCTACTGGTACACGATGAGCGGGGGCGAGCCGTTCCTGAGACCTGACCTGCCCGACATCTGCGAGAGCGCCTACCGCCACGGGGCCCCCGGGATCATCAACATCCCCACGAACGGCCTCCTCCCGGACAGGATTCCCGGCGCCGTCCGGGAGATCGCGGGACGCTGCCCGAAGAGCCAGGTGATCGTCAACCTCTCCATCGACGAGATCGGGGAGGCCCACGACGCGATCCGCGGCGTCGAAGGGGGCTTCGAGCGGGCGCTCGAGAGCTACAGGGGCCTGAGAGCGCTGCGCCTGCCGAACCTGACCGTCGGCGTGCACACGGTCATCTCGGTCTACAACGTCGACCGCGTGCCCGAAGTGTACGAGTACGTCACCCGGGAGCTCAAACCCGACTCGTTCATCACCGAGATCGCCGAGGAGCGAGTCGAGCTCGAGACCCTCGGAGCCGAGATCACCCCGGACGCGGCATCGTACGCGAAGGCGGTCGACTATCTGATCGAGAGGATCAAGGACGAGAAGTACTCCGGCATCTCCCGGATCACGCAGGCCTTCCGCATCCGCTACTACGAGCTCGTCAAGCGCTACCTCCGCTCGTCGCGTCAGGAGATCCCGTGCTACGCGGGCATCGCGTCGGCGCAGATCGCGCCCGACGGCGACGTCTGGTTCTGCTGCGTGAAGGCCGAACCGATCGGGAACCTCCGCGACGCCGGCTACGACTTCGGGACGGTGTGGTTCGGGGACAAGGCGCGGGAAGAGCGACGCAAGGTGCGCAGCGGCGAGTGCGCGTGCCCCCTCGCGAACGCCGGCTACACGAACATGCTCATGCACGTACCGACCGTCGCGGGAGTTGCCGCCGAGGTCGCAACCGGGGGCGCGGGACGTGGACGGACGGGTGCCCAGGCGGCCGACCAGGCGGCCGAGCACGAGCGGGGGAGTTAGCGTGGCGGTCTACCTCGACGAGATCAAGAGCTACCGCGTGGCCGACATCGAAGCCTCGCTCGAGCGCGCGCTCGAGGCGCTGTCGATCGACCTCGCGTCGGTGCGGTCGGCGGTCGTCAAGCCGAACCTGGTGATCGCCGCCTCGCCGAAGACCGGCGTGGTGACGCATCCCGACGTCGTGGAAGCGATCGTCTCAGTGCTCAGGAAGCGAGGCTGCGAGCGCATCGTCGTCGCGGACGGTCCTGGCGTCGGACTCGACGTCGAGGAGGTCTTTCGCAAGAGCGGATACGCCGCGCTCGCGTCGCGGCTCGGACTCGAGCTCGTGAACTTCAACACCGCGGAACGCCGCGAACGGGAGTGGAAATACGGGAAGCTCGGCGTGCCGGCGGTCCTCGAGGACGCGGACCTCTACGTCAACGTCCCGAAGCTGAAGACCCACGGCTACACGACCCTGACGCTCTCGATCAAGAACCACAAGGGGATGCTCGCCGAGGAAGACAAGAAGCTCGACCACCACCTGGGCCTTCATGAGCCGCTCGTGGAGCAGGCGAAGCTCAGGCCGCCCGACCTCATCGTGCTCGACGGCATCGTCGGAGTGGAGAGGGACGGTCCCCTGAACGGGAAGACGAAACGCGCCGGGATCTTCGCCGTCGGGACGAACATGCTCGAGGTCGACGCGACGGCCGCGAGGCACGCGGGCTTCGACCCGCGGGCGATACGGCACCTCGCGATCGCCGAGCGCGAAGGCCTCGGGACGATGGACCCCGAGGTCGTCGGAGACGCGCCCCGGGTCCGGTTCGCTCCCGCCAACGAGGACTACGGGCAGGTGATGAACATCTACTCGTGGCGCGACTGCACGGCCTGCTCGATGTGTATCGACTCGTTCAGCGCCGGCGTGAAGCTCGCGGTCCGGGATCCGCGGTACTGGCTCACGCTCGTGCCGAAGCTCATCTACTGGGGTTTCTTCGGGAAGCTCCACATCATCCAGGGGCGGGAGGCGAAGGTCCCGGACATCGACGGACGCGTCATCTGCCTCGGGAAGTGCACCAGGGAGCTCGCCGAGCGCGAGGGCCTCATCCACTTCCCGGGATGCCCGCCGTCGGCGAAGGACGTCGCCGAGACCATGCGCAGGAAGCTCTAGCGGGAGACCCCGGCAGGGAACACCAAAGGAGACACAGTCGGAATGGCTGCCACCGAGAGAGACACCGGCCTCGGCACGACATACGAGAGGATCGCCGTCGCGCGGCTCCTCGAAAGCTTTGCTGCGCGCTACGCGATCCGGAGCGTGCTCGAGGGACCGACCGACGGGATCACGGGAATCAGGGGCCTCAACAGCGTGCCCCTCGCGCAGGGCGGGGCACGCGTCGACCTCGTCCTCGGAGACGCGGACGAGGTCACGATCGCGCGCCGCGTGTGGCGCGAGCTCGGCCTGGCCGACCACGTCACGGTGCGCCACTCGCGGGACGGGCGTCTCGACGTCCGGCCGCGCTCGTTCGACCTCGTGTGGAACTTCAACTCGCTCCCGCAGGTCGCCGATCCGGGCGCCCTTCTGAGCGAGATGTGCGAGGCGAGCGCGAGGTTCGTCCTCGTATTCGTCGGGAACACCAGGAACTACGGCTATCCTATCCACAGGCTTCACCACCGCGCGGCGCACGAGGAGTGGAGTCACGGCGACGTCGAGATGATGAACCCCCGGCTCGTCGAGAAGATGCTCGGCGAGCGCGGGTTCCGAGTGAAGGAGAGGCTCCTCGTCGACACTCCGTGGTGGCCCGACATCGACTCGCCGATCGAGGAGGTCGCGGCGACCTTCCTGCCCTTCCTCAAGCGGTTCGCGGGCGGATCGAAGCGACTCCAGCACTACACGTGGACGCCCGACAATCTCCCGTACTTCGACCCCGAGCGGCGACGCAGGCTCGAGGCCGAGCTCGGAAAGCACTTCGCCATCGAGAACGCCGAACGATTCCCGTTCAAGGTCCTCTTCGCCCACCACCGAGGGATCCTGACCGAGAGGGAGAACGCGGCGACGCCCGGGGGAGGAACCGCTTGAGCCGGGGAGTGAAGATCGCGCTGGCCGCCGCGGCCGGCGTCGTGCTCCTCGGGATCGTCCTCTACGGGGTCGACGTCGCGCACGTACGCGAGCTCATCGCGAACGTGAACCCGTCGTGGCTGGCGCTCGCAGCGGTCCTGTACGTCTCGGCGTACTTCGTCAGAAGCCTGCGCTGGCGGCTCGTCCTCAAGCCCGTCCAGGAGGTCCGCGTCTCCGAGAGCTTCTTCATGCTCATGGCGGGCTACTTCCTGAACTACGTCATCCCGATCAGGGCCGGGGAGGTCGCGAAGTCGTTCTTCCTGAAGCGGCTGCGCGGCGTCCCGATCGCCACGAGCCTGCCGACGATCTTCGTCGACAAGCTCCTCGAGCTTCTGTCGATCGTGCTCGTCGTGCTCCTCATCCCCGTCCTCTCGGTCGAGCTCGGCCGCTACCTCGGCACGCTCATCTTCACGGTCCTCGCAGTCTTCGGCATCGCCCTCGTCCTCCTCGTCATGGCGATCTGGAGGGAAGGAGCCACCACGCGCGTCCTGGCTGCGGCGGTGTCCTGGCTGCCGGCGCGCGTCTCCGCCCGCCTCACCGAGTGGCTCGGGCTCTTCGTGAGCGGGATGGGTGTCGCTCGCGAGAACGCGAGGGCCCTGGCGCCTCTCGTCGGCTACACGGCCCTGGCGGTGGTTCTGGACGCCCTCTACTTCTCCTGCGTGTTCAGGGCGTTCTCCATGGATGTCCCTTTCGTGATGGTGCTTTTCGGGTATACTCTCATATCCTTGTCCTACATCCTCCCGACGCCTCCGGCCCAGATCGGGCACAACGAGGCCGTGATGGTGCTCATCTTCGCCGTCGGGTTCGGGCTCGGGCGGGCCGAGGTGACGGCGGTCATGATCCTCGCGCACCTCATGACCGGGCTCCTCGTGACCGGCATCGGGCTCTGGTCGTTCGGCGCGATGAGCATCAAGGTGAGCGAGAGCTTCAGGCACGTGTCGGGCGCGGCCGGGTCCGAGACATCGGACGCGGCGGCCGGAAGAGGAGAGTGATGGGCGGCGCAGGCGACGGGAAGGTCCTCGTGACGGGAGCGGCCGGGTTCATCGGCTCGCACGTCTCGGAACGGCTGGCGCGGGATGGACGTTCCGTCAGGGGCGTCGACTCGTTCACCGACTACTACTCGCGCAAGCTCAAGGAGCAGAACCTCGCCGGCCTCACCGGGAACGCGGGCTTCGAGCTCGTCGAGGCCGACCTCGCGACCTGCGATCTCGGCCCGCTCCTCGACGGGGTCTCGTCAGTCTGCCACCTCGCCGCGCAGGCCGGCGTCCGCGCGAGCTGGGGCGAGAGCTTCTCGATCTACCTCGACTGCAACGTCCGTTCGACGCAGAGGCTCCTCGAAGCGGCGAAGGGAATGGAGCTCGGCAGGTTCGTCTACGCGTCCTCGTCCTCGGTCTACGGACAGACCGACGATCTCCCGATGCGGGAAGAGGGGAGAACGTGTCCCGTCTCACCGTACGGCGTGACGAAGCTCGCGGGCGAGCACCTCGCCGTCCTCTACCACAGGAACTACGGCGTGCCGACGGTCTCGCTCCGCTACTTCACCGTCTACGGACCGAGGCAGCGCCCGGACATGGCGTTCCACAAGTTCATCCGCGCGGGACTCGAGGGGAGACCGGTCGCGGTCCTCGGCGACGGCTCCCAGACTCGCGACTTCACGTTCGTCGCCGACACAGTGGACGCCACGGTGCGCGCGCTCGAGGACGGCCCGGAGGGCGAGGTCCTGAACGTCGGGGGGGGGAGCCGCGTCGCCCTCAACGAAGCGATCGACATCATCGAGTCCACCGTCGGGCGCCCGATCGAGCGGCGGTACGAAGGCCCGGCGCGGGGCGACGTCACCGACACCATCGCGGACAACCGGAAGGCGCGGGACCTCCTCGGGTTCTCTCCGAGCGTCACCCTCGAGGATGGCATCGCGCGTGAGTGCGAGTGGCTGCGGAGCGTCTCGTTCTGATACGCGCTCCGGCAGCACCGAGACAGGGCATGACTGATGCACGGCAGGACGGAGGTCACCTGAAGCATGGACGTCTCGATACTCATTCCGCTCCTGAACGAAGAGGAGAGCCTGCGGGAGCTCTACCGCAGGATCGCTGAGGCGATGGACCCCCTCGGGCGGGAGTGGGAAGTCGTCTTCGTGAACGACGGGAGCACCGACGGGTCGATGGACGTCCTGAAGGAGCTCTACGACGCCCACACGAACGTCAAGGTGCTCGCGTTCGGCAGGAACCTCGGGAAGTCCGCGGCGCTCGCCGTCGGGTTCCGCGAGGTGCAGGGACAGGCCGTCGTCACGATGGACGCCGACCTCCAGGACGATCCCTCCGAGATCCCGAAGATGCTCGACCTCCTGGACCAGGGCTGCGACCTCGTCAGCGGATGGAAGAAGGACAGGCAGGACCCTCTCTCGAAGCGCCTCCCGTCGAAGATCTTCAACGGTGTGGCCGGGAGACTCTCCGGGATCAAGCTGCACGACATGAACTGCGGCCTCAAGGCCTACAAGCGGCTCGTCGTGAAGACGATCAAGGTCTACGGCGAGCTGCACCGCTACACGCCGGCCCTCGCGCACTGGGCGGGGTTCACGGTGACCGAAGTTCCTGTGAAACACCACCCGCGCGAGCACGGCAAGTCGAAGTTCGGCGCCGAGAGATTCCTGCGCGGGTTCTTCGATCTCCTGACGGTGCTCTTCCTCCGACGGTACGCGACCCGACCGCTCCACCTGTTCGGGATGTTCGGCGGCACCCTGTTCGCGGGAGGGCTCGGCATCGGGGTCTACCTGACGATCGTCAAGATCATGGGCGGCGCGATCGGCCGGAGGCCGCTCCTGACCCTCGGGATCCTCCTCATGGTCGTCGGAGTCCAGTTCGTCTCCTTCGGCCTCATCGGAGAGATGCTCGCCTACCTCCGGAGCGAGGAGGTGAGCTACCCCGTCCGGGAGCGGCTGGCCAGGGACGGAGGCGAGGGTGGCGGCTGATCTCGAGCGAAGCGTCGCGTCCGACTCGGCGTTCGACGGGCACCCAGGCGCGAGGATCGCGATCGTCGGTCCGGCCTATCCTCTCAGGGGCGGCAACGCGCTCTTCGTCGCCCATCTCTACGACAACCTGAAGGTCGACCACGACTGCTACGTCGTGTCGTTCACGAGGCTCTACCCGTCGCTTCTCTTCCCGGGAAAGACGCAGGCGAACGTCAGCCGCGACCCCGTGAAGAACACGCCCTCCCGGCAGCTGATCGACTCGATCAACCCCCTGAGCTGGCGGAGGGCCGTCGAGTGGATCGCACAGCCGGCCCGGCGTCCCGACCTCGTCATCTTCGTCTGGTACAACCCGTTCTTCGGGATGTGCTACGGCTCGATGGCGCGCCTGCTCAAGAAGAGGATCGGCTGCGGCATCGCCTTCGTCTGCGAGAACGTCGTCTCCCACGAGAACCGGTTCGTCGACAAGTACCTGACGAGGTTCGCACTCTCGCAGGCCGACTACTTCATGGTCCTCTCGGGCGTCGTGCGCCGGCGCATCCAGGCGCTCTACCCGGCCAGGCCTCTGAGGCAGGCCGCTCTTCCGATCTACGACTGCTACCGGGCGGGCGACTTCAACCGCGACGCGGTCAGGAAGAAGCTCGGGCTCCGGCGGCCGACGATCCTCTTCTTCGGGTACGTGAGAGCGTACAAGGGGCTCGCCCACCTGCTCCGGGCGATGCCTTCGGTGCTCAAGAGGGTCCGCGTGGACCTTCTCGTCGTCGGCGAGTTCTACGACGATCGCTCGAAATACGACAGGATCATCTCGGAACTGGGCATCGGCGACCGCGTCAGGATCGTCGCGGAGCACGTCCCGGACGAAGCGGTCGGCGAGTACTTCACGGCCTCGGACGTCGTGGTCCTGCCGTACGTCTCGGCCACCCAGAGCGGCATCACGCAGGTGGCGTTCGCCTTCGGGCTCCCGGTCATCAGCACCCGCGTGGGGGGCCTTCCCGAGGTAGTCACGGACGGGACGACCGGTTACATTGTGCCTCCCGGCGACGAGGGAGCGCTCGCGGACGCGGTCGTGAGGTACTTCGTGGAGGGGCGGAAGGACGAATTCAGCGCGAACGTCGAGACCGAGGCGAGGCGCGACCGCGCCGGCGAACTCATGCGGCAGGCCGTGCGGGACTTCCTGGAGATGGAGAGGTCCTGAGTGGACGCTCCGAGAACAACGGCGATCGTGGTCAACTGGAACGGGCGCGAGCTTCTCGAGGCCGCCCTGCGCTCGCTTCAGGAATCCGATTACGAGCCTCTCGAGATCCTGGTCGTCGACAACGCCTCGGAGGACGGATCGCCGGATCTCGTTCGGGAGTCGTTTCCGGAGGTCGGTCTCATCGAGAACGAGACGAACGAGGGCTACGCGGCCGGCGCCAACTCGGGGATTCGGGCAGCCCTCGCAGCGGACGCCGAGTACGTGTTCCTCATGAACAACGACCTCGTCGTCGCCCCGGAGGCAGTCTCCGCGCTCGTGGCTGCGGCGCGCGAGCGGCCCGACGTCGCGTTCGTCGGCCCTATGATCTACTACCACGAGCCCCCGGACCTCATCTGGTCGATGGGGGGAGCGGTCTCGTACTGGAGCGGGAACATCAGGCACCACGCGATCCGGGAGAAGGACGCCGGGCAGTACTCGGCCGCGCGCGAGGTGGACTACGTGACCGGCGCCGCGGTCCTCGCGTCCGGAGCCGCGCTCGCGAAGATCGGGCTGATGGACGAAGCCTACTACATGTACAACGAGGACACCGACTGGTGCGCCCGCGCCGCGCGCCTCGGCTACGGAGTGATCGTCGAGCCGCGAGCGAAGGCGTGGCACCGCGTCTCGATGAGCTCCGGAGGGGGACTCACCCCCTACAAGATCTACCACCGGCTCAGGAGCACCTACAGGTTCTTCGGGCTCTACGCGAAGCCGTATCACTGGATCGGGATCGTGCCGGCGACGCTCGGACGTTCCGTCGTCTTCACGCTCGGACAGCTCCTGGGCGGCAAACCGTCCAACGCCGCCGCGGTCGCTCGAGGAGCCTTCGACAGCGCCGCGGCAAGGAAGCGGAAGGGGACATGATGAGGCGGAGAATCGTGACCACCACCCGGACGTGCCGGCGTTCCCGGCCGGCGCGACCGGTGACTCGACGAGCGCCCCGACGGGCGGCCGGACGGACGGTCGCCGCGTTCGTCCTTCTGTCGCTCGCTCTCGTCGCGGGGTGCGGGAACCAGGAGGAGGCGCCGGTCGCTCCGAAGCTCTTCGTCTTCGGCCTCGACGCCGCCACCTGGAACGTCATCACGCCGATGATCCAGGCGGGGCAGCTTCCAAACATCGCCGGACTCGTCCGCGAGGGATCGTTCGGGAACCTCTCGAGCCATCCTCCGGTCCAGTCGCCGCCGATGTGGACGACGATCGCGACCGGGTTCCTGCCGGAGAAGCACGGCATCGACGGGTTCATGGCGCCGCTCCCGGGAAGCAACCGCGAGGTCCCGGTCACGAGCAACATGCGCAAGGTCAAAGCGTTCTGGAACATCCTCTCGGAGAACGATACCTCGGTGGGCGTCGTCGGGTGGTGGCCGAGCTGGCCTGCTGAGGAGGTCGACGGGTTCATGGTCGCGCAGCGCGCGTGGCCGATGAACTGGAGCAGAAACGGCATCCCGTTCGGAGCGGCGCGCGACGCGAACGGCGATCTCGTCGTTCAGGACTTCCCCGGACGCACCTATCCGGAGTCGCTCTACGAACAGTTCGAGCAGTTCGTCGTGACCGAGGAAGACGTCACGGCCGAGGAGCTCGGCAGGTTCTTCGCCGACTCCGGCTTCACCGACCCTGCCAAGCAGTTCCACGCCAGGTGGGTCTACGCCAAGGACCGCACGTTCACCGATGCCGGGCTCTGGCTCGTCGAGCGCTATCGCCCCGACGTTTTCGCGATCTTCCTGCACGGCACCGACGTCACCGCGCACTACTATTGGGGCTACCAGACCTCCGAGGGCTTCGACGTCGACGAGGCCGACGCGCGGATGTACGGTGGTGTTGTCAGAAGCTACTACCGGTTCGTCGACGAGGCCATCGGGAAGTTCCTCGCGATCGCCCCCGCCGACGCGGCCGTGCTTGTCATCTCGGATCACGGATTCGAGACGGTGCGCGACCTGGTCGAACCCTGGGAGAAGGGGGAGGAGATCCGGACCGAGATCGGGGGCAAGGACGTGCCCTGGGATCACTCCCTCACGGGGGTGTACATCATGAAGGGCCCCGGGGTCCGAGCGGGACACCGCGGTCCTGACGCCGCCGTCGAGGACGTCACGCCGACGCTCCTGGCGTACCTTGGAATCGCGGTCGGAGAGGACATGGACGGAAGGCCCATCGAGTCGATCTTCGAGGCCGAGGACCTCGCCGCACGCCCGGTCGCGTACGTTGCGACGCACGAGAGCGGCGACCCGCGCGGCGACGAGGCGCCTCTCGAATCCCCGGTCGATGATGGCATCAAGGAGAAGCTCCGCTCGCTGGGCTACATCGAGTAGCACCGGGGAGCGAGGGGCACCCAGAAGGCGGTAGACATGCCGAGCGTTGTGAAGTTCGACTGCAGGTTCTACCTTGGCGACAGGCCCTGCCGGTACAGGCGAGCCTGCGAGGGATGCGAGGACTACTCGCCCATGGGAACGCGGGTCCTGGTGGTCAAGCTCGCAGCCGCCGGGGACGTCCTCCGGACGACGGCGATCCTCCCTCCGCTCAGGCGCAAGTACCCGGAGTCTCACATCACCTGGGTCACGGACGAAGCCGCCGCCCCGCTCCTGGAGGACAACCCGTACATCGACGTCGTGACGCCGTACGGCGTCGATGCGTCGCTCGTGCTCCCGGCGCAGTCGTTCGACATCGCGATAGGGCTCGACAAGGAGCCCCGGGCCTGCGCGCTCGTGTCGTCTGCCTCCGCCGGCGAGAAGCTGGGCTTCGGCCTCTCGAAGTGGGGAACGACGGAGCCGCTGAACGAGGGCGCGTGGTACGATCTCGAGCTCGGGCTGTCCGACGAGAAGAAGTTCCACGTGAACGACAGAACCTACGCCGAGATCGCGTGCGGAGTCGCCGAGGTCGAGTACGAGGGCGACCCGTACGTGCTGGTCCTGCCGCCGACCTCGATCGAGCACGCGAACAGCTTCGCCGAGAGACTGAACCCGTCCGACCCCCTCGTCGGTCTGAACGCCGGCGCGGGCCGCGTGTTCGCGAACAAGGCGTGGACAGCTCCGGGGTACGCGGAGCTCGCCGGGCTGGTCGCCGGGAGTCTCGGGGGAACCCCGCTCGTCCTCTCCGGACGAAACGACCGGGGGAGAGCTGAGGAGATTCTCCGGCTCGCCGGCGGGGCAGCGGTCGACGGCGGACTCCACGAGATCCTGGATTTCGCGGCGATCGTCGGCACGCTCGACGCGCTCGTGACGGGCGACACGCTCGCGATGCACATCGCCATCGCCCTCGGCGTGCCGGTCGTCGCCATCTTCGGACCGACCGTTCCGCAGGAGATCGAGCTCTACGGCGGAGGGCGCAAGATCGTCACGCCGATCGACTGCGCGCCGTGCTACCGTCGGGAGTGCGACATCACCCCCACGTGCATGGACGAGATCACCACGGCCGACGTCTTCGCGGCCCTGGAACAGGTCCTGGAGGAGTCTTGACCGAGAGGCCCGGAGTGAGACCCAGCGGCGCGAGGTCGCGGGGCCGCGCGCTCGTCGCGCTACTCGCCGTGTCCGTCGCGTTCGCGCTTCTGGCCGGCGCGTACCTCGGAGTGGCGGGCGTCGCCACGAGCAACTTCGCCATCTCGATGTCGCCACGCCAGCTCTTCCCGGTCGCGGGTCTCGTGCTCCTCGTCTACCTGATCACCGGCGCGCTCGTCACGGCCGTGAGCCTCCTCGGGCGGAGACCCCGATCAGACACAGCGAGGCTCGAGCGCCGCCTCATACACGCGATGACCGCCGTGACCCTGTGGGCGGTCCTCGCCGTCATGTTCCTGCCGCTCAAGGGAACCGAGGCGTCGGTCGACGCGGGCAGACTCACGACACTCCAGCTGAACGCCATCGCCGCCGTTGCGATCGTGGTCGCCGGGCTCGCGGCCGGGTGGATCGTGGCGGTGATCGCGGGACGGATCATCGCGTTCCTCCGACGCCGGCTCGCGCCGGGCGGCATGAAGGCCCTCGCGGCCGCCGCCGCCGCGGTGTGCGTGGTCCTCCTCGCGCTCGGTCCGGCCCTCAGGGCCCGCGACCTCTCCCGACTGGCGCTTCCGGAAGGCACGTCTCGCGGGGAGCTCCCGCGCGTGGTGCTCGTGGCAGTCGACGGCTGCGAGTGGAGCGTGCTGGGACCTCTCATCGACTCCGGGGAGCTTCCCACCTTCAAGCGACTCGCCGACGGCGGCTCCTTCGGGCCCCTGAGAACGATCGAGCCCATTCTCTCGCCGATCATCTGGACGACCATGGCCACGGGGAAGATGCCGGACAAGCACGGCATCCACGGGTTCGTGAACGAGCAGAACGTGCCGGTGAACTCGAGGATGCGCCTGGCATCGCCGGTCTGGGACATCGTGTCGGGCTACGGAGCGGACGTCTGCGTGGTGGGCTGGTACGTCACCTGGCCGGCCGACCGCGTGAACGGGGTCCTCGTCTCGGACAGGCTGCACTCGCTCCTGCGCGGACCGTGGCAGATGTACCAGTCTCTCACGGGCCGCCCGACGAACGAGCGGCTCGAGGCGTTCGGCGAGTTCGAGTTCGACCCGGGCTACAAGCGCTACCCGAAGGAGGAGGAGCGCTTCCAGCTGAACAGGATCGTCGACGAACCGCTCCGGTGGGGCTACCTCCGAGACAGGATCTACGGGAAGACAGCGACCTCGCTCTGCCCGCGCTACGAGCCCGCGTTCACCGCGGTCTACTACCGGGGCGTCGACTTCGTGCAGCACTTCTTCTGGAAGTACCACGACCCCGAACCGTTCGATGAGATCGACGAAGAGCACGTTCGAGAGTACGGCCACGTGATCCGGAACTACTACCGCTACCAGGACGCCATGCTCGCGCGGCTCCTCGACTCGCTCGGCGATGACCTGAACGTCGTGATCGTCTCGGACCACGGGTTCACGTCCCGCCACGAGCACCCGGATCCCGCAAGACCCCAGCTCACGGGCAAGCATCGAATCGACGGCGTTCTCATCACCTCGGGACCGGCGTTCAGCGGGTCCGGCTACTTCGAGGGCGCGACCGTGCTCGACATCGCGCCAACGGTCCTCGCTGTGATGGGACTCCCGGTCGCCGAGGACATGGACGGCCGCGTGCTCCAGGAGACCATCAGCGACGAGCACCTCGAACGGTACCCGATCACGACGGTCCCCTCGTACGAGCCGGCGATCGGCAGGGAAGGCGCGGACGTCGGCTCCACGATGGACGAGTCGATCAGGGAACAACTCAGGTCTCTCGGGTACATCGAGTAGCCTCCGCGGATCGTCTTCGCGGCGGATGGTCTCGGCTCACGACGCGACGGAGGGCCGGTGGCGCCAGGCGGCAGATTCAGTCTCGCAGGGCTATTCCAGTCGACGCACGCCCACGTCCGCATCGGCCGCGTTCTGGCGATCGTGGTGTTCGGGGCCGCGCTCCAGGTTCTCGCCCAGACCGCGCTCGCTCGCGCTCTTCCGAAATCCGAGGTCGGGATCATCTCCCTCATCCTCGGCGCTCTTCCCATCCTCTCGACGCTCTCCCTGCTCGGGCAGGACGCTGCGACCGTGCGCTTCCTGAGCCGCCCCGGAGGGCACGCGTTCGATGCCCGAGCGCACGTGAAGAGGGTGCTCCTTCTCGTCCTCCCGCTCGGCGCGATCGCGGGAGCCGCGGGAGCGGCCTTCTACGGTCTGCCGGGAGCGGCGGCCGCGGCGGTCGTCGTGCTCGTGGTCTCGCAGAACGCCATCGCGTTGGCGACTTCGGTGCCGAGGGCCAGACACGAGTACGAACGCGCGATGGCGGGACGCTGGCTTCCGCTCATCATCATCGGGGTCTCGTACATCACGCTCTTCGCGTCGCACTCCCTTTCGTACGGTGCTGCGCTCGTGACGATCGTCGTGTCGTTCGGCGCGGCGGCGCTCCTGTACACCACGTGGCAGCTCCGGGCAAGCGAACCCGGACGCGAACGCGTGCCGGCGGGCGTGATGCGGGAGGGGTTCTTTCTCTTCGGGATCACGGTTTCGTTCTCCCTGATGGTCTCGCTCGACAAGATGGTCATCGGAAAGATGCTCCCGTACTCGGAACTCGCCGTGTACGCTACGGTCTTCTCGATCATGAAGGCATTCGACTTCATCTTCTACTCGCTGACCTACGTCCTCATGCCCCGCGTCAACGTCTGGGAGAAGGTGAATCTCAGGCGCCTGAACATCGGAATCGCCGGCGTGGCCGCGATCGTCACCACGGGGTACCTGCTCTTCGGCGACGACGTCGTGCACATCCTCTTCGCCGGGCGATACGACGCGGGCATCGTCCTGATAGGCCCGTTCGTGCTCGCCGGGATCCTGAAGCTCTTCTACGCCGTCCCCTCGAGCGTCGTCGGCGGCCGGCTTCCGCGCGAGGCGCTCAAGGGCTTCCTGTGGTTCAACCTTGGAGCGATCGTGCTGAACGTCGCACTCGACATTGCCTTCATCAACCTCTGGGGGCTCGTCGGCGCGGCGATCGCCACCGCGATCGCCTGGGCCATCCGGCTTCTCGGGGGGTACATCATCATCGCGATCCACCGGGAACACCTGGACGCGCCGAGCACCGACGACGAGGTGACGTAGACGCGCTCACCCTGCCGGGGCTCGCGACGGGGGAGCATCCCGGAACCGGAACCCGAGGAGAGACACATGACGAAGAAGCGGAGACCGAAGACCACGGCGCCCGCGCCGCCGAAAGACGAGACGCCCGGGCACCCGATCTTCGGACGCCGGTCGACCTGGGTGGCTCTCGGGATCATCGCGGCCGTGTGTCTCGTCGTCTTCGCACGCGTCGTCTTCATCGGAGAGATCCTGACGGGCGGGGACGTCCTCGCGGGCGCGGCCATCTTCGAGCAGTACGCCAACGAGGAGATCGCGGCGGGCACCCTGCCGCTCTGGAACCCGTACATGTTCGCGGGGATGCCGTTCTTCGAGAGCATGACGTGGAGCGCGTTCGTCTACCCGACGTTCTGGATCAAGTACGGGATCGAGAGTCTCTCGGGCACCGCGATGCCGCGGCTCTTCTTCCTCGTGATGCACTACCTCCTCGCGGGCGCCGGGATGTTCTTCTTCCTGAGGTCCCGCAACGTCGGCCACGGCGGTTCGACCGCGGGCGGCCTCGCCTTCATGCTGACACCCCACCTCGTCGGACTCGCGACGATCGGTCACGGCGGGAAGGTCCTGACCGCGGCGTACATCCCCCTCATCCTGATGGCGGCGTTCCACGTCCTCGAGGGAAAGGGACGACGCTGGATGGCGATCCTGGGGCTGCTGGGAGGCCTCCAGTTCCTGGCGCGTCACGTTCAGGTGAGCTACTACACGTGGATCATGGTGCTGGTCCTTCTCGTCTACGTCCTCGTGACCGACCGCAGGGCGGGGAAGGAGTGGCCCGTTCTCGGGAGGAGGACCGGGGAGCTTGTCGTGGGCGGGGTACTCGCCGCCGCGCTCGCGGCCGTCCTTCTGATTCCGCTCCTCCAGTACTCCGACTTCTCGACTCGCGTCGCCGACGGCGGTGGAATGGGCTACGACCAGGCCGTGATGTGGTCGTTCCACCCGAAGGAGATCCTCACGTTCCTGAACCCGTCCATCTTCGGCCTCGCGAACGAGACCTACTGGGGCACGATGCCGTTCCAGCAGGTCTCGCACTACATGGGGTACGTCGTGCTCTGCCTGGCGGCGATCGCCGTCGTGCGGAAGCGCGACCGCGACGTCTGGTTCCTCGTCGTCCTGTTCGCGGTCGGCCTTTTCCTGTCGTTCGGCCGCCACATCGGACCGGTCTACCGGATGCTCTACGCGGTCCTGCCGGGATTCAGCAGATTCCGGGTGCCGGCGCTCTTCCTTCTCGTCTCGCAGTTCGCGGCCGCCGCGCTCGCGGGCCACGGCGCGACGGTGCTCCTCGGAGAGCTCGGGACCGCGAAGAAGTCGTGGGTCAAGATCGCCGCGGGCGTCGCCGGCGTCGGGATCGTCGCGGGGCTCGTCATGCTCGCGGCGAACTCCGCGATCGCGAGAACGGCCGCGACCGAGCTGATGAAGAGGCACCCGGGAGCATCGGCCTCCGCCTTGCGCGAGGTGGGAAGGACGGCCGCGCGCATGGCGCTCAAGGACTCCCTCCTCCTCATGGCGGCCGCAGGCGCGGCCGGGGCGCTCGTCTTCCTCGCCGGGACCAGGCGCCTCAGGGGGTGGATCGCGGCCGCAGTTCTCGGCGGACTCCTCGTCGCCGACCTCGCCCTCGTGAACACGCGGTTCATGCGACCGGAGGGGATGCTCCCGCTCGAGCGCTACTACCCGAGGACCGAGGCCGTCAGGTACCTTCAGCAGCAGAAGGGACCCTTCAGGATCGCGCCTGCCGGACGCGAGTTCTCTTCGAACGCGTGGATGTACCACAGGATCGAGTCGATCGGGGGGTACCACCCCGCCAAGCTCACCCTCGTCGACAATCTGATCAACCGCGTCGGCATCGGGAATCTGAAGCTCCTCGCGATGCTCAACGTCAGGTACGTAGTGGGTCCCGAGAGCCTCGAACACCCGGCCTTCCGGACCGTGGCGCCCGGCGTCCACGAGTTTCTCGACACGCTTCCTCGCGTCTTCCTGACGGGAGAAGCGAGAACCGCCGGGAGTGAGGGGACGATGCTGAGCGAATACGGGACCGACAGCTTCGACCCGACCGCCTACGCGTCCGTGCTCGGAGACCTGCCGGGACCCGTGGAGAGCATCGAGGGCAGCACCGCGCGAATCGTCTCCCACGAGCCCCACGAGATCGAGGTCGCAGCCACCGTCAGGCGACCTTGTCTTCTCGTATTCTCAGAGGTATACTATCCGCCCGGCTGGAAGGCGTACGTCGATGGCGAGGAAACGGAGATCTTCCAGACCAACTACGCCTTCCGATCCGTGTATCTCGAGCCGGGAGAACACACGGTCGTGATGCGGCACGGGCTCGCATCGCTCGGAACGGGACTGACCGTGTCGCTCGTCGCGCTCCTCGCGGTCGCGGCGCTCGCTCTCGTGCCGGTCGGCCGGCCCTTCCGGAGGGACAAGCAGTGAGAGTCCTGGTGGTCGTCCCCACCTACAACGAGCGCGAGAACCTCGAGGAACTGGCCCCGAGGGTTCTGTCACAGCTCCCCGACGTGGAGCTCCTCGTGGTCGACGACGGGTCCCCGGACGGGACAGGCGAGTACGCAGACGGGCTCGCGGCGCAGAACCGGCGGGTACACGTGCTCCACCGCCCGGAGAAGATGGGACTCGGATCGGCTTACGTCCTGGGCTTCAAGCACGCGCTCGGGACGCCCGTGGACCTCATCGTCCAGATGGACGCGGACTTCTCGCACGACCCGGACGTGATCCCCGATCTCGTGGCGGGAGCCGCGGACCACGACGTCGTCGTCGGCTCGCGCTACATCACCGGCGCCAACGTCGTGAACTGGCCGCTCAGACGGCTCTTCCTGAGTTACTTCGCGAACGTCTACACGCACATCATTACGGGACTCCCGCTCCGCGACTCCACCGGCGGGTTCAAGTGTTTCCGAAGGAACGTGCTGGAGTCGATCGACCTGGACGCCGTCAGGTCGGACGGGTACTCGTTCCAGATCGAGGTCAACTTCCGGTGCTGGAGGAAGGGGTTCTCGATGCGGGAGATCCCGATCATATTCGTGGATCGTCACTCCGGTACCTCGAAGATGTCCAGGCGGATCGTATGGGAAGCGATGTGGATGGTCTGGCGCCTGAGGTTCGACAGGATTCTCGGGAGGCTCTAGGGTCCGCCGACGGGCTCGACCTGTCGATCGTCATCGTGGGCTACAACAGCCGCGAGCCGCTCGTCGACGCCCTGTCGTCGATCAGGGACAACGCGTCGCGGGCGACCACCGAGACGATCGTCGTAGACAACGACTCATCCGACGGCACCCCCGAGTTCATCAGGGAGACCTTCCCGTGGGTTCGCCTTCAGGAGAACTCGGCAAACCTCGGACTCTCGTCCGCAATCAACCAGGGCATCGCCTCGGCCGACGGGCGCTACGTCCTGGTGCTGAATCCGGACATCGTCGCCACGGAGGGCTCTCTCGACCGGCTCGTCGAGTTCATGGACGAGCACCCGGACGCCGGCGTCGCCGGCTCGAAACTCCTGAACGCCGACGGGAGCGTGCAGTACTCGTGTCGGCGGTTCTACAAGTTCTGGACGCTGCTCCTGCGCCGCACGTTCCTTGGGAAGGTCTTCAGGAACAGCCGAACGATCCGCGACTACCTGATGCTCGACTTCGACCACGAGGAGTCGCGCGAGGTCGACTGGATCATCGGCGCGTGCATGCTCGTCCGGAAGGAGGCGCTCGCTGACGTCGGCGGAATGGACGAGCGGTTCTTCCTCTACTTCGAGGACGTCGACTGGTGCTTCAGGATGTGGCGGGGAGGGTGGAAGGTCTACTACGTGGCGGACTCCGTCATGGAGCACCGCTACGCGCGTGAGAGCGCGCGCCCCGGCATCAC
>JALGVN010000319.1 GCA_025774645.1 bacterium | reverse complement strand
ACGGCGGGCAACAGGCGGCGGTCCCGGAGTCCCGAGGCACTGCAGCGTCGTCCATCCGGGATGCCCTGGGTCGGTCGTTGTCACAGTGATGTCCTTGTCGATCACAATGTCGCGGTTGCCGTCGCCGACGTAGATCTGCATCTCGAGCATGACGATGTCCCCCGGCGCCGCCGCATCGACGGCAACCTGGATGGTCGGATAACCGTCGGTCGGCACGTTCAGAGTCACGGCCGTCGCCTCCCCGACAACAGGGACACCATCGCAGGGGACGTCCAGTCCTGTCTCTATGGTGCACTCGTAGACGCCAGCCTGCGGAGGATCCAGCTCCACCGTTACGACTCTGGACTCCCCCCCGAGCAGCGAAAAGCCCCCTCCGTTGCCGATCTCGAAGTAGTCGCAGGTCTCGCTGACGTCGCCCGTGAGCGGCGCTGTGCTACCCTCCGGACCGGTATTGGTGATTGTGAAAGTCACCGGGGCAGGCGGCTCGTCGTGAGGGAACTCACCGAAGTCGATGCTCGTCGGGACGATCTCGCAGACGGGCGGATACTCGCCGACTCCTGTCACCGGGACGGCCTCGCAGGCAGTTCCCAGCCCGATGGGGCAGTCACGCGTACCGGCCTCCGTCGGCTCGAAGCGCACCACCACTGCGTGGTTCTCCCCCGTCGCGAGGGAGAAGTCGCCCTCGCCGACCTCGATACTGAAGTCCAGGCAGTCCTCGCTCACGCTCCCGTCGAGAACTTCGCCGCCGGTGTTCGTGATCGTGAACCCTGCGTTCGCGCCGGAGCCGATCGTCACTGCCCCGAAGTCGATGCTCGTCGGATCAACCGTGCAGATGGGCGGCACATCCTCACCCACTCCCGTGAGGTCAACGTCGGAGCAGAGCCCTGTCCCGGTCTCGACCGTGCAGACGTGCGGGCCTCCAGCAGTCGGCGCGAAGCGGACCGTCACCGTGCGCTCCTGTCCCGATGGGAGGACGAACGACCCGCCACCCGATACGATCTCGTAGTGATCGCAGGACTCGCCGATGCTGCCACCCAGAACCGCGTCGCTGCTGTTCGTGACCCTGAAGCTCGCGTTCGCGACGGATCCCACGGCAACCGTACCGAAGTCGATGCTCGTCGGGGTGATCTCGCAGCCACCCGACTCACCCTCGCCGAGGAAGAGGACCCAGACGGCTCCGCGGGATGTACCTCCGTCACCGTCCTGCCTCGCCCCCACGGCGAGTTGTCCGTGTCCATTGCCGTCGAAGTCCCCGAGCGCCGCCACGGAGTAGCCGAAGCGGTCGTCGTCGCCGAGTTCGCCGCTGAAGTCGCTGACCGTGTCGCTGATCTTCCGGTGGGAACCCACCGTCCCGTCGCTGTTGAGGAAGAGAAGCCAGGTCGCACCACGATCGGTGCCGCCGTCATCATCACGAGGAGCCCCGACGGCGAGATCGACGACTCCGTCCGCGTTCAGGTCGCCCATCGCGGCGACGGAAGCTCCGAAGTCATCACCCATCTCGATGTAGCCAGTAAACCCACCCTCGGTGGAACTGATCTTCTTGTGCGACTCGACTTCTCCGTTGGAATCGAGATAGAGGACCCACACCGCACCGACGGCACCGCCGTACGGACCACCGTCGTCATCGCCCCATGCGCCGACAGCGACAGCGGCGACGCTGGGTCCATCAGGATCTCCGAGATAGGCGGCTGATGTGCCGAAGAAGTCGTAGTCGTCGAGCGCGCCGTTGAAGTTCCCATCTTCGTTGCTGATCTTCTGGGTGTGGTTCACGGTCCCATCGACGTTGAGGCGAAGGACCCACGCTGCGCCACGGCTCGTCCCACCGTCATCGTCACCGTCCGCCCCGACAACCAGATCCTTGATGCCGTCGCCGTTGAGGTCTCCGGGGCAGACGAGCGAGCAGCCGAAGTAGTCTCCGCTGTCGAGTACACCCCCGAAGCCGCCGGCAGTGCCGGAAATCTCCTGGTGAGCCTTGACCGTCCCGTCGCCGTTCATGAAGAGAACCCAAATGCGACCCGTGGGGGTTCCCGCGCCGGGCGCCCCTACGGCGAGGTCGATGATCCCGTCGTTGTCGAGATCCCCGATGGCGGCAACCGACTCGCCGAACCGTCCGTTGTTGAAAAGGGGCGCGGTGAAGTTGCCCTCCGTGTCGCTGATCTTCTGGTGTGCCCTGACGGTCCCGTCCGCGTTCAGGAAGAGGACCCAGAGCGCGCCGCGGGCGGAGCCACCGTCATCATCACCTGGTGCGCCGACGACGACGTCGTCTACTCCGTCAGCGTCAAGGTCCAGCGGTGCGATCGAAGACCCCAGAATATCGTGGTCGTCGAGCACGCCTGTGAAGTTCCCCTCTGTGTCACTGATCTTCTGGTGTGAGAGGACCTTCGTCCCGACGCTGACCGGAAAACCCCTGCCGCTCAGCTCGACCCACGCGCAGTCGTTGTCGCCCAGGTCGACCATGCACACATAGGGGATGGGATCCGCCGGCGAGAACCGTGCCGTCACGACCAGCGACTCGCCGGCCGCAAGCGCGAAAGGTCCCCCGTTGTCGATCCTCTCGAACTGAGCGCAGGCCTCGGTGATGTCCCCGAT
>JALGVN010000082.1 GCA_025774645.1 bacterium | reverse complement strand
CGGATTTGGCCCTTCCTTTGCAAGGTAGGGTCGCGACTGGGCGCCTCCGTGGCCGTGTACGCACTCGTGGCGGCCTCAATGGTGTTCGCTGCCTGCGTGGCAGTTGCAGAAGAGCCGATCGCCACGTTCTCGATCGTCGGGTACGACCCCGAGACGGGCGACCTCGGCGTGGCCGTGCAGTCGAAGTTCTTCGCGGTCGGCGCTGTCGTGCCCTGGGCGAAGGCAAATGTCGGGGCGATCGCGAGCCAGGCGTACGGGAACACGACGTTCGGGCCGCGAGGCCTCGCCCTTCTCGAAGAGGGCGTCGGGGTCGAAGCGGTTCTCGCGGAGCTTCTCGCGGACGACCCGGACAGGCAGCGGCGCCAGGTCGGCATCGTGAATGCGCAAGGCGGCGCAGCCGCCTTCACCGGCCAGGAATGTATGGACTGGGCCGGGCACGTGTCGGGCGAGCACTTCACCGCCCAGGGCAACATCCTCGTCGGCGAGGATACGGTCGGGGCGATGGCGCAGACCTTCCGCGAGACCGACGGCATCCTCGGAGAGCGCCTGATGCGCGCGATCGAGGAGGGTCAGGCGGCGGGAGGCGACTCGAGAGGCGTGCAGTCGGCCGCCATCCTGATCGTCCGGGAGGGCGGAGGGTACGGGGGCTACAACGACGTCTACTGCGACCTCCGGGTCGACGACCACGAAGACCCGATCGGGGAGCTCAGACGCGTTTTCGACATGTGGAAGGGCGAGGCCCTCATCAACGAGGGCTACCGGCTGACCGAAGACGAGAAGTGGGAGAAGGCGTTCGACGTGGGGCTCCGGGCGGTCGCGATGGACCCGGAGAAGGGCGAGCCGCACTACCATCTCGGCTGCTACTACTCGAAGGCCGGGATGCGGGAGGAAGCCCTGAGCGAGCTCCGGAAGGCGGTGGAGCTCGAACCCGATCTCGCTCCCCGCGCGAAGCTCGATCTGGATTTCGAGCCGCTCTACGAGGACGAGGAGTTCCTGGAGATCACCGGCGATTAGGAGTGCGCGCGGTGGTCACGGGAACCGGACAAACCGGAAGCAACGGAAGACCATGACCGACGACGCGCACGGGAACGAGAACCCACGGCCCGACGAAGAGCTCCGGGGAGAACCCGTCGAGCTGCATGAGCAGCTCGAGGAGTTCAGGGCTGAGTCCGCCGAGCTGCACGAGACGCTCGACGAGCTCGCGGCGGTCGAGAGCAAGCGGCGACTTGCTGACGAGGCGCTCCAGCAGAGCGAAGAGCGCTATCGGGTGCTCGTCGAGGGCCTCCCGGACATCGTCTGGTCGATATCGGACAAGCGGGGGATGAGGTACGTCTCCCCGAGGGCCGAGGACGTTCTCGGGTACCCCCGCGAGGAGTTCTACGAGCGTCCCTGGTTCTGGACCGAGCGGATGCATCCGGACGACAGGGACGCAGCGTTTGAGGCACTCGCGCGGTTCACCGCGGGGGAAGACCTCAACGTAGAGTACCGCATTCAGGACCGCGCAGGTCGATGGCACCTCTTCCACGACCGCGCGATCGGAAGACGGACCCGCGGCGATGAGACGATCGTCGAGGGAATCTCCACTGACATCACGGAGCAGAGGCGGGCCGAAGAGGGCCTCAAGAGCTCGGAACTGCTGTACCGCGCGACCATCGATGCGATGGCCGACATCATCCACATGGTCGACCGCGATCTCAAGATCACGCTTGCCAACAAGACACTGAAACGCTACGCCACGGAGCTCGGCTTCACGACCGAGCTCGTGGGCAGTGACATCTTCGAGGTCTGTCCCTTCCTCGGTGAGAAGATCCGGGAGGAGTATCGCCGCGTTTTCGAGTCCGGCGAGGCGCTGCAGACTGAGGAAGAGAATGAGGTTCTCGGCCGCAAGATCATCACCGAGACGCGGAAGATACCCATCCTGGAGGGCGGAGAGGTCGTTCGGGTGATCACGGTGATCCGCGACGTCTCGGAGCGGGCGAAGGCGGAGGAGCTCCAGTCGGTACTCTTCCAGATCTCCCAGGCGGTGAGCAACACGGCGGACCTCGGTGAGCTCATCGGAGTGGTTCACCGCGAGCTCGGGCGTCTGGTCGATACGACGAACTTCTACGTGGCTCTGTACGACGAGGAGACAGAGCTCTACACGTTCCCGTACCACGTCGACAAGTATGATTCGGACGAGATCGGCGCAGTCCCGCTCCGGCAGAGTCTCACCGACTACGTTCGCAGGACCGGTGAGGCTCTCATGGTCGATCCGCAGGAGCACAACGCCCTCATCGAACGGGGCGAGGTCGAGCTCATCGGCGCGCAGTCGACGATCTGGCTCGGGGTCCCGCTCAAGGCGATCGGCAAGATCATCGGTGTTGTCGTGGTGCAGTGCTACGACGAGGCGCAGCTCTACACCGCCGAGGATCGCGAGCTCCTAGCATTCGTTGCCGAGAGCATCGGAGTAGGGATCGAGAGGAAACGGGTCGAGGAGGAGCGGCGTGAGTTCGAGACCCAGATCCAGCTGGGTCAGAAGCTCGAGAGTCTCGGGGTCCTGGCTGGCGGCATCGCGCACGACTTCAACAACCTCCTGACTGGCATCCTGGGCAACGCCGACCTGGCGATCATGGAGATCGGCCCGGACACTTCGGTCGCGGGTCATCTGAAGGAGATCAAGACGACGGCCGAGCGCGCTGCTGACCTCTCGAGGCAGATGCTGGCCTACTCCGGCCGGGGCAGTTTCGTGATCGAGCCGATCGCCCTGAACGGGATCGTGACCGAGATGGTGCACCTTCTCGAGGTGTCGATATCGAAGAAGGTGGCCATGCGATACGACCTCGACGAGGCCCTCCCCGACATGGTCGGCGACGTGACCCAGATACGCCAGGTGATCATGAACCTCATCACGAACGCCTCGGACGCGATCGGCGACGAGGAGGGGCTCATCACCATCAGCACAGGCTGGCTCGATTGCGAGCGGGCGGACTTCACGGGGGTCTACCTCGATGATCAGCTCGAGGAGGGCGCCTACGTGTATCTCGAGGTCGCAGACACGGGCTGCGGCATGGACGACGAGACGAGGAAGCGCGTGTTCGATCCGTTCTTCACGACCAAGTTCACAGGCAGGGGCCGCGGGCTCGCGTCGGCGATCGGCATCATCCGCGGCCACAAGGGGGCCGTCCGCGTCGACAGCAAGCCGGGGAAGGGGACGCGGTTCAGGGTTCTGTTCCCGTCCGGGGGAGAGCCTGCGGTGAGACCGGCCGCCTCCCACTCGACCGAGGTCGAGTGGGAGGGCAGAGGCACCGTGCTCGTGGTCGACGACGAAGAGGCGATCCGGGAGGTCGGGTCGCTGATGCTAGAGCAGGCCGGGTTCGAGGTTATTACGGCGTGCGACGGCGTGGAGGCGGTCGATGTATACAGGGAGCGTGCCGACGAGATCACGTGCGTCCTCCTCGACCTGACGATGCCGAGGCTCGGCGGCGAGGAGACGTACCGCGAGCTGAGGCAGATCCGCGAGGACGTGTGCGTGGTTCTCTCGAGCGGCTACAGCGAGCTGGAGGTGGGCGAGCGGTTCGAAGGCCAGGGGGTCGCCGGGTTCGTGCAGAAGCCCTACCTCGCTGCGGAGCTCATCGGACGCGTGAAGCAGGCGATCAGGGGAGATGAAGAGAGAGAGATAACCGGGACGGCCTAGCGTTCCCCCCGCCACAGCGCACTACGCGTGTTTCACTGGACGGCGGTCGCAGCGATTGCGGCGGCCGTTTTCCGCGTGTCGGACCGGCGGGCGATGCACCGGCGCTGTCCGACCGGTCAGGTGAGTGTCACGAGGGCGATCCCGGCGATCGCGATCCCGACGGCGGCCAGCTTCCTCCGGGTGATAGGTTCCTTCAGCACGAGAGCGGCGATCGGGAGCACGAAGATCGCGCTCGTCTGATTCAGGATCGACGCGGTCGACGCCTGCGTGTACTTCATCCCGGCAATCCAGACGAGCATGGCGACGTAGGCGCCCAGCACGGCTGCGGGAAGAGCGATCTTCCAGGAGGCCGAGGGCCGGAGCGTCTTCCACACGTAGCGCCGGCGGGGCGAGACGAGACAGAGGACGACGAGCACGATGACCCCGGAGTAGAGGCGGACTGCCGTGGCCCACATGAGCGGCGAGCGGTTCAGCACGGGCTTCGCAATCGTGATGCCGGCGGCCATGAGGGCGACGGAGAGGGTCGAGAGGGCCAGGCCCTTGCGGAGCCCCGCCTTCGTGACACCCGGGGGCGGCACGTGCGCGGCCGTCAGGAGGATTCCCGCGAAGATGAGGACGGCCCCCGCGAGGTCCCCGAGCGAGAGACGCTCCCCGAGAAAGGCGAAGGTGAAGAGAATGACGAAGGGGCTGTAGGCGAGGCTCACGATCTGAGAGAGGCCGGCACCGACGAGGTTCAGACTGGCGAAGAAGACCGTGTCGGCGATGGCGACGCCCAGGATGCCGCTCAGGGCGAGAAGGACGTAGTCGAGGACCGGCGCCTCGCGAAAGAGCGACTGACCGAGGACGATCATCGTTGTGGCGATCAGGACCGTGGCGACGATGTTCTTGAAGAAGTTGAGGGCCAGCGGCGTGAACTGTCTGCCGCTCATGCGGAAGAGGACGACTGAGAACGCCCACACGAGCGCCGCGAGGACCGAGAAGAACTCTCCAAGATGTGGAATGTCGGGCACGTGGTGTCTCCTGTGGGCCGGCTGGGGAGCGGGAAGAGAGGGAGCATACCACGGCGGGGCCGGGCCGGCACGAGCGAAAACGCGCCCGCACGGGACTTCCTGAGGCTCACTTGACGCTTGACAGACCGGCGTGACCGTCTATAGTATTAAGGTTCGTGGAAAACAGCCCTGCACGGGCGATTCGACTGTATGGCAGGAGGTAACGTGGACTACGCCGTCATCAGGACCGGGGGACTCCAGTACAAGGTCTCCGAGGGCGACCTCATCCGTGTCCCGAGTCTCCAGACCGAGGTCGGGGAGAAGCTGGACGTGGAGGAAGTCCTTGCGGTGCATCGCGGCGGCGACATGACCGTGGGCACGCCCCTCGTCGAAGGGGCCAAGGTCTCCGCGGAGGTGGTACGTCACGGACGGGCCGCCAAGATCGTCGTCTTTAAGAAGAAGAGAAGGAAGGGCTACATGCGGAAGAAGGGACACCGCCAGGGGTTCACGGAGCTCCGGATCAGCGCGATCAGTGCATAGACGGGCGGCGGGAGGTCCCGACAGTCGGAGGTGACCAAGAAGTGGCACACAAAAAGGGAGTCGGAAGCTCCAGGAACGGCCGCGACTCGAACTCTCAGCGCTTGGGGGTCAAGCGCTACGGCGGCCAGTTCGTGCGGGCGGGCACGATCATCCTGCGGCAGCGCGGGACGAAGATCTACCCAGGCCAGAACGTGGGGAAGGGGAGCGACGACACGCTCTTCGCTCTCAAGGACGGGGAGGTGACGTTCGAGCGCTGGGGCCGCAGCAGGAAGCGCGTGAGCGTCCACTAGATCGGGGTTGACCCACAGGTGGTGTCCGAAGTGCGGCAGGAGCGCGAAGACCGGGCAGGGGACGAGAGGGCGGACGGCGCGAGGGACCACCGGTCCGGGAGCGCTGACTTACGAACGCGAGAATCGGAAGGGGCATCCGGAAGGCGCGAGCCGTCCCGCGGTGTCCCTTCTCTATGAGCGGAGACGGGCGGACACGGCAACGCCGCCATCGGAGGAACGGCGAACAATGAAGATCAAGTGGTTGGGACACTCGACGTTCATGGTCGAGGCCGAAGACGGCACGAGGATCATCACAGACCCGTTCGAAGCCGGGTCGTACGACGGTGCGGTGGGCTACGCGCCGATCGCCGACACGGCCGACATCGTCACGGTGAGTCACGACCATGCGGATCACAACGCGGTCGACTCGGTCGGGGGGGAACCGGAGGTCGTGCGCGGGACCGAGGAGCGGACGGTGAAGGGAATCGCGATCCACGGCGTGTCGACGTACCACGACGAGAACAGGGGACAGGACCGCGGCAGAAACACGGTCTTCGTCATGACCGTCGACGGGGTGAACGTGGGGCACCTGGGCGATCTTGGGCACGAGCTCACGCCGGAGGAGATTCGCGCTCTCGGGAAGGTCGACGTGCTCCTGACGCCGGTCGGCGGATACTACACGATCGGTCCGGAGGAAGCCAAGAAGGTCGCCGAAGGACTCGGGGCGAAGATCATCATCCCGATGCACTTCAAGACCGACGCGCTGGGGTTTCCGATCCAGCCGGTCGACGACTTCCTGAAACTCATGGATGACGTCGAGCGGGTTGCCGGCACGACCGTTGAGATCGACGCCGACAACCTGCCCGAGAACACGAAGGTCGTGGTCCTCGACTATCAGTAGAGACCACCAGCAGACCTACCCCTTGTGAGGTTGAGAGAGGATGACGCACCACAGGGTGCTCGGAGTCATCCCCGCCCGGTACGCCTCATCCCGTTTCCCTGGCAAGGTCCTCGCCAGCCTCGACGGGAACCCGCTCATCCAGCACGTGTACGAGCGTCTCGCAGCCGCCTCGCTCGTCGATCACGTGGTGGTCGCGACCGACAGCCACGAGGTCGAGGAGGCCGTCGCCTCCTTCGGCGGGGACTGCCTCTTCGTAGCGGGCCCGTACGCGACGGGCACCGACCGCGTCGCTGCGGCCGTGGCGGGGCTTCCCTCGGACATCGTCGTGAACCTGCAGGGCGACCAGCCCAGGATCGAGCCGGGTGACATCGACAGGCTCGTCGCCGAACTCGATGCGTCGGACGGGTGGGACCTGACGACGCTCGCGTTCCCGGCGAGCGACCTCGAGGGCTACGAGAGCCGCGACGTCGTGAAGGTCGTCGCGGACCAGAGCGGCAGAGCGCTCTACTTCTCACGCGCCCCGGTGCCGTCGTCGAAGGAACCGCCGTCGCCAGACGAGGCCGAGCGAAAGCGGTTGTATCTGCATCACGTTGGGATATACTGCTTCCGTCGCGCCGCGATCGAGCGGTTCGCCTCACTTCCGCGGACCGAACTCGAGGCGCGTGAGTCCCTCGAACAGCTCCGGGCCCTGGAGAACGGCATGTCGATCGGGGTGGTCGTGACCGATCGCGCGAGCCGGGCCGTCGACCGCGAGGCCGACCTCGTCGAGCTCGAGGGAACGCGAGAGGATCTCTGAGGCCGCCCCGCAGGCACCAACCCGCGAACCGAGCGAGAGGAGAACCGTCAGGATGCCGAAGTACATATTCGTGACGGGTGGAGTCGTGTCCGCCCTCGGCAAGGGAATCGCGTCGGCATCGATCGGGTATCTTCTGAAGAGCAGAGGCCTCTCCGTCACCCTCCAGAAATGCGACCCGTACCTCAACGTCGATCCCGGCACGATGAGTCCGTTCCAGCACGGTGAGGTCTTCGTGACGGAGGACGGGGCCGAGACCGATCTCGACCTCGGCCACTACGAGAGATTCATCGACGAGGAGCTCTCGCAGGACAACAACATCACCACCGGGCAGATCTACGAGACCATCATCAGGAAGGAGCGCCGCGGCGACTTCCTGGGCGGGACCGTCCAGGTCATCCCTCACGTGACGAACGAGATCAAGGAGAGGTTCGAGAAGCTCGAGGCGCGGACCGGCGCCGACGTCGTCATCGCCGAAATCGGCGGGACGGTCGGCGACATCGAGAGCCTGCCGTTCCTCGAGGCGATCCGGCAGATGCGGCTCGACCACGGTCCCGAGAACGTCCTCTTCGTGCACCTCACGCTCGTTCCCTACATCAAGACGGCCGGCGAGCTCAAGACGAAGCCGACGCAGCACAGCGTGCGGGCGCTCCGGGACATCGGAATCCAGCCGGACATCCTGATCTGCAGGACGGAGCGGGAGCTCAGCGACGAGATCAAGAGGAAGATCGCTCTCTTCTGCAACGTCCGGACGGAGGCCGTGATCGACGCGCGGGACGTCGAGTCGATCTACGAGGTTCCTCTGCGGTTCCACGAAGACGGGCTCGACGACATCGTGCTCGCGAAACTCGGTATCGAGGACGGGAAGCCCGACCTCTCCGTCCTCGAGAAGATGGTCGAGCGGGTCAAGAACCCGTCGCGCGAGATCGACATCGCGATCTGCGGGAAGTACGTCGAACTGCGGGACGCGTACAAGAGCATCATCGAGGCCTTCATCCACGCGGGCGCGGAGAACGACGCGTCGGTGAACCTCAGATGGGTCGACGTCGAGGAGATCGAGGAGTGCGGCGACCCCGGGAAGCACCTCGCCGGCTGCCACGGCATCCTGGTCCCGGGCGGTTTCGGGGAGCGCGGGATCGAAGGGAAGATCGGGGCCGTCGGCTACGCGCGGACGGAGGGAGTGCCCTACTTCGGGATCTGTCTCGGCATGCACGTCGCCGTGATCGAGTTCGCGCGGAACGTGTGCGGGCTCACGGGAGCGCACTCGACGGAGTTCGCCGCGAAGTCGGACGCACCGGTCATCGATCTCCTGCCTGAGCAGAGGGAGATCGTGAACATGGGCGGGACGATGCGCCTCGGCGCCTACGAGTGCAGGCTGGTCGAGGGAACGCGGGCTCACGAGGCCTACGGCGCGGCGAGCGTTCGCGAACGCCACCGTCACCGCTACGAGTACAACAACGACTACCGGGAGACCCTGGAGTCCAAGGGGCTCGTCTCCTCCGGACTCTACCCCGAGAAGAACCTCGTGGAGATCGTGGAGCTGCCCGACCATCCCTGGTTCGTTGCCGGTCAGTTCCACCCGGAGTTCCTGTCACGGCCGGGCCGGGCGCATCCGCTCTTCAGGGAGTTCGTGCGGGCGGCGCTCGAGCACGCCGACGGGGGATCGTAGGATGGTGAGCCGGGTCGTCTCAGTGGGCAGGATCGGGATCGGCGAGGGGCGCCCCCTCGCGCTCATCGCGGGGCCGTGTGCTCTCGAGAGCGAGGCGCTGGCCTTGCAGGTGGCGCACGAGGTCGCGGCACTGGCGATACGGCTGGGCGTCGGGTACGTTTTCAAGTCGTCGTTCCTGAAGGACAACCGGATGTCGGCGGGCTCGTACGCGGGACCGGGGCTCGACGCGGGGCTCCGCATCCTCGAGCGCGTGAAGGAGGAGGTCGGCGTTCCGGTGCTCTCGGACGTGCACGAGCGGGGAGAGGTGGCGCCCGCGGCGGAGGTTCTGGACGCGATCCAGATCCCGGCATTCCTGTGCCGTCAGACGCGCCTGATGGAGGCGGTGGCGGCTTCGGGCAA
>JALGVN010000318.1 GCA_025774645.1 bacterium | reverse complement strand
CGGAAGTTGACCTGCATGCAGACGTAGCCGCGGTTCGAGAGCCACTGGGCCTCGGGACTGTACCCCCAGGTGTCGCGCGCCCACGGACCGCCATGTACGTTCAGGACCATCGGGAGGTCACGGCGTCCCTTGCCCTCCGGGTACGTGATGTACCCGTGGATGTCGTAGCCGTCGCTCGACTCGAAGGTGAACGGAACCATCGAGGAGAGCGAGTACTGGCCGAGGTCGGTCCGGTGGTCGAAGACGAACGTTCCTTCTCCGGTCTTGCGGTCGAAGCTGTGGTACGAGATCGGGCCGTCGTCCTTCACGAAAGCGACGAGCCAGATGTCGTCGTCGTCGTTGCGGCTGACCACGCTGAAGTCGCCGTCGTCGAGCTTGCGGACGGCGGCGAACTCGTCGGCGACGGACTCGTCGATGACCTCCCACTCCTCGCGCGCCTTGATGAAGCTCACGGCCTCGACCTCGTAGGTGTCCGGGTTCATCATGACGTCGCCGATGTCGTACGTGGAGTCCTCGGCGATGACGTCGAACTCCTCGGTCTCGAGGTTGAAGTCGATCAGCCGCCCGGCGTTCACGCCGCGGGAGTCGACCATGATCATCCGCTTGCCGTCCGCGGAGAAGCTGACGGGATTGCTCGTCATGTTGTCGACGGTGTCCCACGTGAGAACGAGTTCCCACACCGAGGCCTCGTCGGCGCGGACGAGGAGGTCGAGCCCGCCGTCCTGGCGGATCGCCACCGCTCCTCTTACCTTGAGGTCGTAGTCGGACATCCAGCCGACGATGTTGCCGGGATTCCGCGCGACCATCGTGAGCTCGCCCGTCGTGAGGTCGAGCTTGTAGACGTCGTGGAGCCTCGGGTCCTGCTGGTTCATTGAGAGGACGATCATGTTCGGGTGCCGCTTGGAGTAGTCCATGACGCGCACCTGGACGTCCTCGTACGGCGTCAGGTCGCGCGTCTCACCGCTCTCCAGATTGACCGCGTAGAGGCGCCAGTTCTCGTCGCCGCCCTCGTCCTGCAGGTACATGAGGTGCTCGCCGTCCGGCGCCCAGAAGTAGAAGATGATACCGCGGTTCTTGTCGTCGGTGATCGGATGGTCGTCGGTCTCGCCGACTGTCCTGATCCAGACGTTCAGGACGTCGTCGACCGGAGCGACGTACGCGAGCATCTCGCCGTCCGGGGAGAGCCTGGCCCTGATCCTCTCGGGATTCCCGAAGAGGACGTCCCGAGGGATGAGCTTCGGTTCCCCCGATCCGCACGACGTGATTGTGAGCGCCACACCAATGAGGAGGAGCGCGGTCAGACTGAGTAACACGAGCTTCCTGTCGATCCTGTTCATTCTTCCTCCTGTTGGGCACCGTTCGTTCGGCGCCATGCGCCCGACCGTGGCAGGCCGCGCCGATGCGGCCCGACACTCACGCGGGCGACGTTCCGCGTGCGAAGTAGTCTCCCAGCCTCTCGCGCAGGTAGAGCCTCGCTCTGTGCAAGCGGGACTTCACCGCCGGCACGGAGAGTCCGAGGATGCTCGCGGTGTCGTCGGTCGAGAGGCCGTGGATGTCTCTCAGCACGAACACAATCCTGTTGTCCGGTCTGAGTTCGTTGATGTGCTGCGTGAGGACCCCGTTCAGCTCCTCGTTCATGAGGTCGGAGGACGGGTCGGTCGACCAGTCCGGGACCTCACGAGGCAACGACTCGCCGCCGACGTTCATCGGCCGGTCGAGCGGCACCGTCTGCAGCTTCTTCTTTCTGAGACGCATCAGGCAGGCGTTCGTCGCGATGCGGTAGACCCAGGTGGAGAATCTGGCTTCCTCTCGGAAGCGGGGCAGCGCCTCGAACGCCTTCATGAAAACTTCCTGCAGACAGTCCTCGGCGTCCTCGGCGTTCCCGAGCATCTTGAGACAGAGCCCGTAGACCTTGGACTCGTGCCGCTCGACGAGCTGGCCGAAGGCCTCCTTGTCACCGGCCTTCGCGCGCTCGACGAGAGCAGAGTCGTCGGGTCCGTTCGTCACGTCCATCGCCACCTCACGGCCGTGGCGCCACGCCGCTCACGCGGATCCATGGGCCCCAAGCCCTACAGCCACTCGCTCTCCAGCGGACTCGTCCCGAACTCCTCCGCGGCGATCTGGGCGACCAGACGAGGAACGGCCTCGCGCGCGATCTGGGCGAATTCCTCGTCGTACGTGTTCCCGTCACCCATCTCGATCGCGTAGATCGATATCTCGAACGGCGCGATCTCCCGTCCCTCCGCGTCGACCTCGAGGGTCGCGCGGTACTCCGTGTCGCGCTGCGACCGCCGCTTCGCCACGAGCTGGAGGTCCGAGAGGCCGAGTCGCCTGAGCTCCCCGACGTCGCCCTGCCCGCTCGGGATGCAGTCGACCACCACGACTTTGTCGTAGCCGGCCGCGAGATCGAAGAGGTTCATCTCGGCCGACGACGCCTCTATGATGTCCGCCCCATCCTCTCCGACGCGAAAGTCGGGTTTCCGAGCCCCAGTATGAGCGTTCTCATCTGCCTCCCGTCGGAGCGGACCGCGGGACCTGAATCCGTCCACGGACGCCGCTCGAGGAACCCTAACGGCGCGGACCGGGGAGAACCCCCGGTCCTGCCGTCTAAGCACTCGTGGCGCACTCTCCTGGAAGCGTTGCGGGGTCCTCTAGGGGAGGACCGGCAGCTTCTTACCAATCGTCTCTGGTCTACGGTACTCGGGAAGGAGCATCGGCGCAACTCGGTTCTCTCCGACGCCTGCCTCCGCGAGCTCGGCGTGGAACCTCTTGAGGTGCTCGAGGGTGAGCTTTCCGGGCTGCTCGACCGTCGCAGCGCGCTCCGCAGCAGCTATCCCTGCCCGACGCCCGAAAACGATGACGTCGAGGAGCGAGTTGCCCATGAGCCTGTTCCGGCCGTGAATCCCGCCCGCGACCTCGCCCGCAGCGTAGAGGTTCTTGATCGGGGTCTCGCCGTCCGGGTTGATCTCGAGCCCGCCGTTCTGGTAGTGCTGCGTCGGATAGACGAGGATCGGCTCCTTCGCCATGTCGATGTCGAAGCGCTGGTACTGGCGGTACATGGCGGGGAGGCGCTTCTTGATCGTCCCCTCGCCGTGCTTCTCCTCGATCACGAGCGTGTCGAGCCAGACCGCGCAGTAGCCGGAGGGAGTGGTTATTCCCTTCTTCCTCTCGGAGCACTCCCG
>JALGVN010000004.1 GCA_025774645.1 bacterium | reverse complement strand
GGCGAAAGGACGGAGCGCGGCGAGCGTCTTCGGGCCGATGCCCTTGACCGCGAGGAGATCATCGACCGACGCGAACGGTCCGCGTTCGCTCCTCGCACGCACGATCGCTTCCGCATTCACAGGACCGATGCCGGGCAGTCGAACGAGATCCTCGACGACGCCGGCGTTGAGATCGACCGGCCATTCGTCGGCGGCCGACTCCGACGCCACCGTCGAGTCCGCGGTCCCAGGCCGGCCAAGCGGAACGAGCGACGGATCGACTCTCCTGACCGCGAGAACCAGCGAACCCACGACGAGCGAGGCCGTGAGGAAGAAGACCACTGCCCGCTCCTCCTTCGTAAGGAGTCCCCGCATCCCTGCCTCCCCACCCAGTTGTACGAATCTAGTGCATTGCGTTTTGCAATGCAAACTAATCTTCACTCGCCTGAAGGACCCACGTACTGGGGACGTTCCGGGCACCGGTGCCGGATCGGGTCGCTGGTCTCGATCGGGGTCGGGAAGCTGTCGTGTGAGAACCCGGAGGCGCCGGGCGCGAGTGCGCGGGTGCACCGTGCGAAGGACGTACTAGTCCCAGAAATCCCAGGAGAACCCGAGGGAGAATTCGCGGCCTCCGGGAGGCTGCCAGGGGACGCGGAGCGAGTCGGTCTCGAAGAGGTCACGCACGGAGACGAAGACGCGTGCCGGCCCGGCGCCGGCCAGGACGGCCGCGTCGATGGCCGTGGCGCTCTGCTCCACCACGCCGTCCCACGGCCCGCGAGCGAGCCCGCCCTCGTGTCTGAGCGTGAGCTCCCACCGCGTCGTGAGATACGCATTGAGGATCGTCCACGGCGCCCACGCGGAGGCGCGGACCGAGTATGAGGGAACGGGCGCGAGGGCGTTGAGTCCGCCGTCCTCGTCCAGGCCGAAGAGGTCGACGGCGACTCGCCCGCCCGGCCGGGAGCTGTCGCCGAGCGCCGCCCAGAGTCCTGCCGCGCCGCACGTCTCGGCATCGGCGTTCCAGGGCGCGGCGATCCCGCCGGAGAAGCCGGAGAGCACGATCGGCGACGAGACGCGGGCGATCTCGGCCGTCGCCCCGAACCCGAACACGCCGTCCCGCCGCTCGTACCCGCCGTAGAGAACGACCGCCTTCTCCGGATCGAGGGAACGATTCCCCCGGACGAAGAGCTCCTCGCCGGGGTCCGCGCCCGCCGTCGGCACCTCCGTCTCGAGAAGCGACCGCTCGATCGCCGTCGGATGACGCCCCCCCAGATCGAAGCCGACCCATCCGACCGAGAGACCTCCGGTGAACCTCGCCGCGATCGTCCCCGTCGGGATGACCGCCGGATCGCGGTAGTCGACGCCCGCCCCGAGTGAGAGACGCACATCCGGGAAGAGACCCACAGCTCCGGCGAGCTCGCACGCGAGTCCGAGAGCTTCGTCGTCCGAGAGGAGCGTTCCGTGCGCGGTCCGGTAGTCCGCGCTCCACTCGATCCGCTCGAGCCACGGCGTGCCGAGCGCCCACACCCCTCGCGTACCGTCGCGCGCGACCTCCCCGTCGCGTCCGTAGTGCCCGGATCTCCGGTCGCCGATCCACGAGGTCGTGTGGAACAGCTCCGCGGTCGTCGCGCCCTTCGTCGCCGCGAGTGCGAGGTCGCTCCGGACGTAGTGACGGACTACGCCCGGGACCGACGAGTCGGGGAACGGAAGATCGCGCTCGAGCTCGGTCCGCAGCAACCTGAGCTCGGCGTTCCACCCGGCCGGAAGCGGATACGTCAGACGGCCCCCCGCCGTGCTGACGTCGTAGCCCCCGTCCGGCTTCGGCGCGTCTCCCTGGCGTCCGTCGAACCAGATATCGAAGCCCAGCTTCTCGGAGAGGAAGCGTCTGCCGAACTCGACCTCGAGCGCGTTCCAGCCGAACGTGCCCACCCCTACCGAGACGCGCGCGAACGGACGGCTGCCCGCGGCCCTGCCGGGCTCCACGTCGATTGCGAGCCCGGGACCGAGGAGCGAGGAGCCGCGTTCCCCGCGGTCGGGGTGGATCCCGACCCGCGACGCGGCGTACGTCGGCCAGAGCGAGAGGTCGGGTCCGCTCGGAACGTGCGACGCGCCCGCGGCGACGACGGAGGCCGCGAGGAGGTCGAGTCCGCCGTCGATCCAGTCGTCGAAGAGCATCCCGTGCGCGGATGTGGTGGTCAGCGTCGGAGGCAGCGCGCCGCGCGCCGCCGAGGAGCGGTGGCCCCTCCAGGCGGCACCCGTTTCCCTGAGTCCCGGGAGTGCTGCCACGAGCTGTCCGAGATCCTCCGCGCGGATCTCGCGGACGTCGCCGGCGAATCCCGGACCCGGAGCGGGCCGGAGGCCGACAGCGGGCCCCTCGGACGCCGTCGAGTCGGCGGCGGCCGAGCCTGCCGCCGGTGCAGCCTCGGCCGCATCTGCCCCCGCGGCCTCCCCCACTCGCCCGAGAACGAGGGCGCATGCGAGGAGGCAGACCACGGCCGTGCCGGACCGCCGCACGATCATCGCCCGCTTGAGGCGCGGGATCACGACGGGCGCGAGCACGGCGAAGACGACGGTGTTCGAGACGAGGTGGATGAGCGAGAAGAACGCGTTCGCGGCGATCGCCGCGATGATGCCGGTCCTGTATTCGGGACTCGCCACCGCGATGCCGAGGATGGCGCCCGACTGATAGACGGCCGTCAGGATGAAGCCGACCCCGCCCGCCGCGGCTACGCCACCGAACGTCGGCCGTTCGCGCCGCGTCCGGCTCCAGAGCGCGCCGGTCGCGCCACCGACGAAGCCGGTGAACGCGCCCGCCAGGATCTGCGCCACGTAGAGCGGCGGATATCCCAGGCCGGACCCGTACGGGTTCACGCCCGAGAAGAGCGCCCAGGCACGAGCGCCCACGGTCGCGCCGCGCCAGCGGCCCAGCACGGCTCCCGACACGAAGATGGTGAACGTGATGAGCTCGACGTTCGGAACGGCCAGGAGCAGAAGGCCGAGCGCGACCGCTAGTGCAACGAGGACCGCCGTGAGGGCGATCCCCGTCGTCCAGAAGGCACGGTCGGCACGCTCCATCGAATCTCTCTCTACTCGAAGCTGTCGCGGGCGTCGTCCAGACGGTCCGGGGTCACGTCGTCGAGCTGCGTGTCCGACGTGTCGCCCTGACCGATCGGCTCGATGTACTGGGAGATCTCCTCGCGGTGCTCGGGTGTGAGCCGGTTCCAGTTGCGCTGAACCTCCATGATGAGCGACGTCCCCGACTTCCCGAAAGCGTCGCTCTCGTACTCGGGCGGCAGGCTCATCGGCCCGTACACAGCGCAGACCTTGTACAGCGTGCCGGTCGAGTAGTCGATGGCCCCCGCAGACATGGCCAGGTTGATGAGGGCGATCGAGTCGAGCCGGCTCTCGTCGATCTCGTATCCGGCGGTGCTGCCCGCCGTTCCTTCCTCGGGCGGCGGGGTCTCCGAAGCGCACCCGAGCGCGAGCGCAGCCACAAGAAGGACCGGGACGATCTTCAGACGTGTCATGCGTCTCACCTCACGCGCCCGCGAACACAGTCGCCGCGGTCCGCCGTTCGTCGTTCGTCCTAGGAGACCTTGCCGAGCACGATACCGAAGGACTCGTCGGCACCTCGGTCGGCCTCCGCGGACATCGCATCGAGAGCCTGCCTCGCCTTCTCGACGAAGCCCCCGTGCTTCTCGGCCTCGATCCAGCTGAGGTTGATCAGGACGTTCAGCCTCGCCGCGTGGGCGCCCGCGCGGCCCATGAGCGCCGCGACGCCCGCGTCGGAGACCGCGTTCTTGTTGCCCTTCTCCGCGGCGACCTTCGAGAGACGGATGACGTCGACACACTTCTCCATGACGGCCAGCGGGACCGTCGCGGCGTCGATGAGCGACGTCTGCATCGCGGCCGTCCGCGCCGCCTTCTCCTCGTCGGTCTCCTTCGGGAGCTTCATCGCCTGCATGACCTTGTCGAACGCGTTCGCGTCCTCAGCGACGAGCTGCGTGAGCTCGAGACGGAGCGCCTCCGCCTTCACCAGGACGTCCTTCATCTCGGCCTCGACGTCGACGTACTTCTTCTTGCCGATGGTGAGGTTCGCGACCATCGAGTTGAGCGCCGCTCCGAGCGCACCGGCCAGCGCGGCGACGCTTCCGCCGCCGGGCGTGGGCGAGTCCGACGCGAGCCCCGCCAAAAACACGTTGAGATCCGCCATCACTCCTCCTCGTCTTCCGCAAGCAGGTTTTCCAGCACCTGGTCGCTCCTGAAGTTCTCGAGCTGGAGGTAGAAGTCGGCGCACGCGACGAGAGCCTCCGCCGGCACGAGGCCGACGATCTCGCTCCCGACGACGTTCACGCCGTACCGCTGGGCCTCGCGCTTGACGGCCTCGAAGACCCGGAAGAGCGGCGACCCCTTGTAGTTCACCATGTTGATCGACACCTGCACGACCCCGCGGTCCTTGATCTCGAACCCCATCGCCTTGACGTAGCGGAAGCCGCCGCGCGCGTGCCTGATCGAGTTCGCGATCTTCTTCGCGATCGAGACGTCGCTCGAGTCGAGGTTGATGTTGTACGCGACGAGGAACGGCCGCGCCCCGATGGCGATCGCGCCGGCCGTGGGGTGGATCTTCTTCGGACCGTGGTCGGGGTCCTTCGCCGGGTTCGTGCCGATCTCGTCCCGAAGCCCCTCGAACTGACCCTTCCTGACCTTGGCGAGGTTCTCGCGCGCGGGTCTCGTTGCGGCGGCCTCGTAGAGGAAGACCGGGATCTCGAGTTCCTTCCCGACGCGCTCTCCGAGCCTCTGCGCGAGCTCCACGCAGTCGTCCATCGTCACGCCCTTGACCGGCACGAACGGACAGACGTCGGTCGCGCCCATGCGGGGGTGCTCCCCCTCGTGCTTCGTGAGATCGACGAGCTCCCTCGCCTTCTCGATCCCCCGGAAGGCGCCCTCAAGCACGGCCTCAGGCTCGCCTATGATCGTCACGACGGCACGGTTGTGGTCGGCGTCCATCTCCTTGCCGAGAAGCCTCACACCCTCGACGGCGGTCATGGCGCCGACGATCGCGTCCAGCCTCTCGGGGTCCCTGCCTTCGCTGAAGTTCGGCACGCACTCGACGAGCTTCATCCGCTGCTCCCTTCTGAGCTCACTACCCGCCCGCGCTTCACGACCGCGCGGACGAGGTTCACACCATAGTGATACGGAATCGCGCGGTGGTCGTCAACCTCCCAGATGACGAGATCACAGAGCTTCCCGGGAACGAGGCTCCCGACTTCGTCCCCCATCGCGACGGCGCAGGCGGCGTTCTGTGTCGCCGCCGTCACGGCTTCCGCCGGGGTCATGCGGAGCATCATCGAGGCGAGCGAGAGTATGATCTGCATCGACTCGGTCATCGAGCTCCCGGGGTTGCAGTCGGTCGCGAGCGCCACCGCGACCCCCTCGTCGATCATCTTCCTCGCGGGAGCGAACGCGGTCTTCCCGAGCGAGAGCGTCGTCCCCGGAAGGAGGACCGCCACGACGCCCGAGCCCGCGAGCGCGCGGACACCTTCGTCCGACGCGCAGACGAGGTGGTCGGCCGAGACCGCCCCGAGCTCGGCCGCGAGCTCGGCCCCGCCCGAAGCGTGAAGCTCGTCTGCGTGGATCTTGGCTCCGAGCCCAGCGCGGAGCCCGGCCTCGAGCACCGCTCTCGACTGATCGACCGTGAACACCCCGTCCTCGCAGAAGACGTCGCAGAACCGCGCGAGCCCGGCCCCCGCGACGGCGGGGATCATCGTGTCCCCGACGAGCGCGACGTAGCCGTCGCGGTCGTGTCGCCACTCGTCCGGAAACTCGTGCGCTCCGAGGAACGTGGAGGCGACGTCGATCGCGTGGGTCTTCGAGAGCTCGCGGACGACGCCGAGCGTCTTCATCTCGGCCTCGAGCTCGAGGCCGTACCCGCTCTTCACCTCGGCGGTCGTCGTTCCGTACGCGAGCATCGTGTCGAGGGTCTTCCGACCGCGTTCGAGAAGGTCGTCCGCGGACGCGGCCCGGAGGCTACGCACGCTCGACCGGATGCCGCCGCCGGCCTCGGCGATCTCCTCGTAGCTCTTGCCCTCGACCCTCATCGCGAACTCGTTCTCGCGCGTCCGGGCGAAGACGGCGTGCGTGTGCGGATCGACGAGACCCGGCGTCACGACCGCGCCTGCGGCGTCGATCACCAGAGTGTCCGGCGACGGCGGGAACGCGGTCAGGACCTCGCTCTCGGGACCGGCCGCGACGATGCGCTCACCGACCGCGGCGACTGCCCCGCGCCCCACGAGCCCGAGCTCCCGCATGTTCGTGCCGAGCCTCGGGCCGGCGGGCCCCGCGAGGGTCAGGAGCTCGCCTGCGTTCCGTACGATGAGGTCCGGTGCGGCCACTGTCGTCCTTCCTGTTCAGTGATCACCGACGGGCGGAGTCGCCGACGAGTGGACGGCGTCAGTCCAGCATCGGGATCTTGATCCCGTGCTACCGGGCCCACTCTCTCGCAACGTCGTAGCCCGCGTCGGCGTGACGCGCGACCCCGGTCCCGGGGTCGGTCGTGAGCACGCGCTCGAGCCTCGCCGCGGCCTCGGGCGTCCCGTCGGCTACGATGACCATGCCGGCGTGGAGCGACTTCCCGATCCCGACGCCGCCCCCGTGGTGGAACGAGACCCACGTCGCTCCGCCGACCGCGTTCAGGAGCGCGTTCAGGACGGGCCAGTCCGCGATGGCGTCGCTCCCGTCGAGCATGTCCTCGGTCTCCCTGTAGGGCGACGCGACCGAGCCGCTGTCGAGGTGGTCGCGGCCGATGACGACGGGCGCGGAGATCTCACCCCTGGCGACGAGGTCGTTGATGGCGAGGCCGAACCTCGCGCGCTCGCCGTACCCGAGCCAGCAGATCCTCGACGGGAGCCCCTGGAAGTGCACCTTCGCGCGCGCCATCGTGATCCAGCGCCGGAGGGCCTCGTCCTCGGGGAACAGCTCGAGCACGAGATCGTCGGTCCGGTAGATGTCCTCAGGGGCGCCCGAGAGGGCCACCCACCGGAAGGGCCCCTTGCCTCGGCAGAAGAGAGGACGGATGTACGCGGGGACGAACCCCGGGAAGTCGAACGCGTCCTCGACACCCGCGTCCTTCGCCTGGCCGCGGAGGTTGTTCCCGTAGTCGAACGCGATCGCGCCCCCCCTCTTCATCTCGAGGATCGCGCGAACGTGGTCGGCCATCGAGCGCATCGAGCGCCCGATGTAGCTCTCCGGGTCGCTCTCCCTGAGCGCGAGCGCGTCCTCGAGCGTCATCCCGCCGGGGACGTACCCCTGGAGCGCGTCGTGCGCCGACGTCTGGTCGGTGACGACGTCGGGGACGACGCCGCGGCGCGCGAGCTCCGGCAGGACGTCGGCGCAGTTCCCGACGAGTCCGACCGAGAGCGCGGTCCCTTTCCTGACGGCGCCGTCGACCATGTCGAGCGCGGCGTCGAGATCGTCGACCATGCGGTCGCAGTATCCGGAGTCGAGCCTCTTCTGGATGCGGTCGCGGTCGACCTCGACACAGAGACAGACGCCCTCGTTCATCGTGACCGCAAGAGGCTGCGCGCCGCCCATGCCGCCCATGCCGCCCGTCAGGACGAACTTCCCGCGGAGGGTCCCGCCGAAGTGCTGCCGCGCGAGCTCGGCCAGGGTCTCGTACGTGCCCTGGAGGATCCCCTGCGTCCCGATGTAGATCCAGCTCCCGGCCGTCATCTGCCCGTACATGATGAGGCCCTTCCGCTCGAGCTCGCGGAAGGCGTCCCACGTCGCCCAGTCGCCGACGAGATTCGAGTTCGCGATGAGGACGCGCGGGGCGTCCCGGTGCGTCGTGAAGACCCCGACCGGCTTCCCCGACTGAACGAGGAGCGTCTCGTCGTCGCCGAGGTCCCTGAGCGAGCGGACGATCGCGTCGAAGGCCTCCCAGCTCCTCGCCGCCTTGCCGCTCCCGCCGTAGATGATGAGCTCGTCCGGGTTCTCGGCGACGTCGGGGTCGAGGTTGTTCATGATCATGCGGAGGGCCGCCTCCTGCAGCCATCCCTTGCAGGAGAGCTCGGTCCCCCGCGGAGCCCTCACGGCTCTCGCTCCCCCGGTCTTTCGATCCATGCGTGTTACCTCCGGATCCTGTCGCCTCGTGTCTCGTGGACCGCGCGGTTCGTGCGGCGGTGCGGTCAGGAGTCCGCCTGCTCGACGGGGACCGCCCCGATCGCTCTCAGGAGCTCCTCCTCGGAGTGGGCGATGAACGCCGGCGTCGGAAGCTGCTCGAGAAGCCTCGCACCGTAGCGCTTGGTCTCGAGCCTGCTGTCGAGGAAGACGACGACCCCGGTGTCGGTCGTCGACCGTATCAGCCGCCCGAAGCCCTGCCGCAGCCGGATCGCCGTCCTCGGGACCATGTATCGGTCGAACGACCGCTCGCCCTCCATCTCGTAGCGCTCGCAGTGCGCCTCGACGACGGGGTCGCGCGGGACCGGGAACGGGAGCTTGACGATGATGAGCTGTTCGAGCGAGCGCCCGGGCACGTCGACGCCCTCCCAGAAGCTGCTCGTGGCGAGGAGGACCGAGTCGATCTCCTTCGCGAACTGGTCGAGGAGCGCGGACGCCCCTCCCCCGTGACCCTGCCCCAGCACCAGCTTGCCCCGCGCGGTCAGAGGATCGCGCACGGCCTTGAAGACCGCGTCGAGCGAGGAGCGCGCCGTGAAGAGGACGAGCGTCCCTCCCTCGGCCGGGGCCGCGAGCTTGACGACGAGGTCGGCCACGACCTGATTGAACCCCGAGGACGAAGGCGCCGGCAGCCAGGCCGCGACGGCGGCGATCGACTGCCGATCGTGATCGTACGGGCTTCCCACGTCGAGCTCGATCACCTTCCAGTCCGGCAGACGGTCGAGCCCCACCCTCTCCATGAAGAACCCGAACGACTCGTCGACGGTGAGCGTCGCGGAGGTCATCACGATCGAGTCGAGCCTCGAGTAGAGGAAGTCGCCCATCAGCTCGGAGACCGAGACCGGCGCGCTCCGCATCTCGCACTCGCGCCCCTCCCGGTAAGTCCTGACCTCGAGCCAGAAGACGCTCTCGGGGTCGGCGGCGGACGCCACGTAGTCGAGATCCCGGGCGAACGTCCTCGCCCGCTCCGTGTGGAACGTGAGGCCCTGAACGATCGAGTCGACCCGGGCGAGATCGGTGTCGGCGACGAGGTTCGAGAGGGCCTCCGAGCCTCCCGCCACCACCTTGAACATCCGGACGGCCTCCTCGAGCTCGCCGGCCAGGAGCGTCCCGGCCGTCTCGTCGTCTTTCCTCTGCCCGTACCTGAGCTTCCCGAACTCGACGCGCCTGCCGTCGTTGAGCTCCTCGTGTCGCTCGGAGAGCGCGGCGAAGAAGGCCTCGGACGCGGCCTGCGCCTGGGAGACGTCGTCAACGAGCCGCCGCGCCGCCACGGCGACCGTCGAGAGGATCCCGGCGTCGTCGCCCGCCTGAGCCTCCTCAAGAAGCTCGGCCAGGTCGCCGCTCTCGACCCCGTCCTTCCGGTAGAGGCTGTCGAGGACGGCCCTCGCGCGCCAGATGCTGGCCCGGCGTCCGAGGTGCTCGGTCGCGATCTGCTCGATGTTGTGCGCCTCGTCGCAGACGAGGTACGAGTACTCGCCGAGGATGCGGTTCCCGGCCTCGGTGTCGCTGAAGAGAAGCGAGTGGTTGACGATGACGACGTGGGCCGACTGCGCGGCGCGCCTCGCGTTCAGCAGATAGCACCGGTCGCTCGACGGGCAGCGCTGCCCGAGACACGGGCCGCCGTCGGACGAGACCCTGCTCCACAGGTAGCCCCGCCTCCGAAACGCCGCGTTCTCGCTGATGTCGCCGGAGGTCGTCTCCTCCTCCCAGAGAGCGAGAGGCAGGAGCTCGGCCCTCTCCGACGGGGAGAGGCCGCGCTGCGCGATGCCGCGCCAGCGCTCGACGCAGATGTAGTTCCCGCGCCCCTTCAGGAGCGCCGCGCTGAACTCGTCTGCCATCGTCTCCTCGAGGAACGGCATGTCCTTCATGAACAGCTGCTCCTGGAGATTCTTGGTGTTGGTCGAGACGATGACGCGCTCGCCGTTCGCGACCGCGAACGCGATCGACGGCACGAGATACGCCAGCGACTTCCCGACGCCCGTGCCCGCCTCGATGACGAGATGGACGCCCGCCACGAGCGCGTCCCCCACGGCCCTCATCATCTGGAGCTGCTCGCGGCGCACCTCGTAATCCGAGAGCCTCTGCGAGATCGCTCCACCCTCCTCGAAGAGTCCCTCCAGAGCGTCCAGGTCGATGTCCATCTTCTCCTCGGTAGGAAACCGGGGAGTCTCTACGCGCCGCGCGTTGTCGTACCTCAGAAGCTCCCCGGCCCTCTCGCCGTGGTCGGGGAGAGCAAACGGGTCGAGCCGGCCCTCGGAGCGCTCCTTCGCGACCTCGAGCAGCTTCGCGATCTCGGGGCTCGCGAGCCGCAGCATCCTCCCCACGATCGCGGAACCGATCTGGTCGAGGACGCCGAGGAGCTCGATGAAGAGGAACGCGACCGCCCGCGCGTCGTCGCCCGCGCGGTGGGCGTGCTCGTGGGTGATGCCGAAGAACTCCACGAGCTTGGCGAGCCTGTGACTGGGGAGGCGCGGGAGGAGGGCCCTGGAGATCCCCAGGGTGTCGAAGACGCCGCCACGACCGGCGAGGAGGTCGGGATCGCCCTTCGCGGCCGCCGCGAGGAACGCGAGGTCGAACCCCGCCGAGTGCGCAACGAGCGGGTCGTCCCCGAGGTACCTGATGAGGTCGGGAAGAACGTCCTCGACGCGGGGAGCGCCCGACACGTCGCGATCGGTGATGCCCGTCAGGTAGACCACGTCCGGAGGGATCGAGATCCCAGGGTCGACGAAGGCCTCGAACGTGTCGACGACTTCGCCGTCGGTGATCCGCGTCGCCCCGATTTCGATGATCCGGTCGATCGACGAGTCGACGCCGGTCGTCTCCAGATCCAGACCGATGAAGGTGCGGGGATACTCCGCGGACCCTGGAGCGGCTGTCATCCGTCCTCCCTTTCGCGGACCTGCGTCATCTTCCTGATCGCGCAGAACTCGCCGCACATGGTGCAGAGCTGGTCGTCCTTCGGAGGGGACGCGTCGCGGAACGCCTTCGCCTTCTCGGGATCGAGCGAGAGCCGGATGACCTCCTCCCAGTCGAGCGACCTCCTCGCTTTCGAGAGAGTGTCGTCCCACTCGCGCGCCCCCGGAACACCCTTGCCGATGTCGGCCGCGTGAGCGGCGACCCGGAGGGTGTAGACGCCCTCGCGGACGTCGTCGACGGTCGGGAGCCTGAGGTGCTCCGCCGGCGTCACGTAGCAGAGGAAGTCCGCGCCCGCCATCGCGGCGATCGCGCCGCCGATGGCCGCGGCCACGTGGTCGTAGCCGGGCGCGACGTCGGTCACGAGGGGACCGAGTACGTAGAACGGCGCGCCGTGACAGAGCGACTTCTCGAGCTCTACCGACGCCTTCACGAGATGAATCGGCACGTGGCCGGGACCTTCCACGATCGTCTGGACGCCGCGCGCCCGCGCGCGGGCGACGAGCTCGGCGATCACGGTGAGCTCGGCGATCTGCGCCGCGTCGTTGGCGTCGGCGAGCGCGCCCGGTCTCAGACCGTCCCCGAGAGAGATCGTGACGTCGTACTCGCGGCAGATCTCGAGGAGGTCGTCGTATCGCTCGTAGAACGGGTTCTCGCGTCCGTTGAAGGCCATCCACTCCATGAGGAACGATCCACCCCTCGACACCACGTCGGCGATCCTGGGGGTGCGCCTGCAGTGCTCCGCCACCTCGAGAGTGACCCCGCAGTGCACCGTGACGAAGTCGACGCCGCCCTTCGCGTGATCCTCGACGGCCGCGAGCATGTCGTCGCCCGTCATGTTGATCATGCCCTTCCCGTCCCGTCTCGCGCGGACGGCCGCCTGGTAGATCGGAACCGTTCCCACCGGCACCGGTGACCGCTCGACGATCGCGTTCCTGATCGCTTCGATGTCGCCGCCGGTCGAGAGATCCATGACCGCGTCGGCGCCCGCCTCAACGGCCGCGTCGAGCTTTGCGAGCTCCGTCTCGAGGTCCGACGCGTCGGCCGACGTCCCGATGTTCGCGTTGATCTTCGTCCTCAAGCCCTCACCCAGCCCCACAGCTCGATGCGAACTCAGACGGTTCTTCGGAATGACGACCGTGCCCCGAGCGACCTTCTCGATGATCTGCTGGAGATCGAGTCCCTCCTCGCTCGCGACGCTCTTCATCTCCTCCGTCGCGCGGCCCTCGCGGGCCGCATCCATCTGAAGCATGAGTTCCGTCCTTTGTTGTGTCCCGTTCGGTCCCGCCGAGCGCTCCCCGCTACGTCCCGAGGAGCTTCCTGAGCTTCTTCTCGTCGATCGCCTTTATGCCTAGCTTCCTCGCCTTCGCGAGCTTGGATCCAGGGTCGCTCCCGACCACCACGAGGTCGGTCTTCGCGCTCACGCTCCCGGTCACCCGCCCGCCGGCCGCGGCGATGGCCGCCCTGGCCTCGTCGCGCGTCATCCCCTCGAGCACGCCGGTCAGGACCACCGTCTTCCCCGCGAGGCGTGATTCCGATGGGCGCGACCCCGCGCGCGCCCGGCGGCGCTTCGTCCTCATCGCGAGTCCCGCGTCCTCGAGCTTCGCGAGGAGGGCGCGGTTGTGCTTCGATGACAGGAACGCGCGCACGCTGCCCGCGATCACGGGCCCGACCTCGTCGACCTCCGCGAGCTCCTCCTCCGACGCGTTCTCGAGTTTCTCCATGCTCGGAAACTCCGCGGCGAGAACGTCCGCGACCCTCGAGCCGACGTGACGGACTCCGAGCGCGAAGAGGAGCCTCGCGAACGAGCGGTTCCTGCTCTTCTCGATCTCGGCGAGGAGGTTGTCGGTCGACTTCTCCCCCATGCGCTCGAGGTCGATCAGCACGTCCCTGTCGAGCGAGTAGAGATCGCCGAAGTCCTCGACGATCCCCTTCTCGACCAGCTGGTCCACGAGCGCCGTGCCCAGACCCTCGATGTTCATCGCGCCGCGTGCCGCGAAGTGCTCGATGCTGCGTTTGACCTGCGCGGCGCACGAGACGTTCTCGCACCGGAGATCGACCTCGCCAGAGGGCTTCACGACCGGCTCGCTGCAGACGGGGCAGTTCACGGGCATCCTGAACCGCCGCGGACGCCCCTTCCGCTTCGACTTCACGACACTCACGACCTTGGGGATGACCTCCCCGCCCTTCTCGATAGTGACGGTGTCGCCGATCCTGACGTCGAGGCGGTCGATCTCGTCCTGGTTGTGGAGCGTCGCCCTCGAGACGGTCGATCCGGACACGAGGACGGGTTCGAGGATCGCGACCGGAGTGAGCTTCCCTGTTCTCCCTACCTGGACGACGATGTCCGCGACGACCGTCGTCTCCGACTGCGCCGGGAACTTGAACGCGATCCCCCACCTCGGGCTCTTCGCCGTGGCTCCGAGCCGCGCCTGCTGGTCGAGCGAGTCGACCTTGACGACCATCCCGTCGATGTCGAAGTCGAGTCCGCCGCGCCGCTCCTGCCAGTCGCCGCAGCGCTCGATCGCGGACTCGATGTCGGCGCAGAGGCTCGCTTCGGGGCTCGCCCGGAGACCCATCGCGGCGATCGCCGCGATCGCCTCGTGGTGAGTCCCGACGCCGTGAGCGTCGGCGCCCACGAGCTGGTAGAAGAACGCGTCGAGGGGCCTCGCGGCGACCTCGCCGGGGTCGAGGAGCTTGAGCGATCCGGCCGCCGCGTTCCTCGGGTTCGCGAACGGCGCCGTCTCTTCGCGCTTGCGCGTCCGGTTGAGCTCGTCGAATCCCGAGCGGGGCATGAAGACCTCGCCCCGCACCTCCACGGTCGCGCCGCCCTCCTCCGCGAGACGGAGGGGGATCGACGGGATCGTCCGGAGATTCGCCGTGACGTCGTCCCCGCGGCGCCCGTCGCCCCTCGTCGCCCCCCCCACCAGGATCCCGTCCTCGTAGGTGAGCGCGACCGACACGCCGTCGAGCTTGAGCTCCACGACGTAGGCGACGTCCTCGTCCGGAAGCTGCTTCCTGACCCGCGCGTCGAACTCCCGGAGTTCGTCCGGCGAGTAGCTGTTGTCGAGCGAGAGCATCGGGACCGAGTGCGTGACGGTCTCGAAGCCCTCCGCGGGCTCCCCGCCGACCCTCTGCGTCGGGGAGTCCGGCGTCACGAGCCCGGGGTGCTCAGCCTCGAGGCCGACGAGCTCGCCCATCAGCCGGTCGTACGCCCGGTCGGAGATCTCGGGGGCGTTCTCGACGAAGTACTGCCGATCGTGGTGGCGGATGAGCTCCCGGAGTTCGTCGATGCGCGGCCCGACGCCCTGCTTCGCTCCCATCGCTCCCTCAGATCCTGCAAGAGGCCAAATGCGCGATCTTCTGGAAGGGGTCGATCAGAACTCCCGGACGAGGCCGACGTGCAGATTCCCGTCGAGGATGCCGGCACTGTCCCTCAGCCCGTAGTCAACGCCGATTATACCCAAGCGGGTTTCCGCCCGCAACCCGATTCCATATCCTAACTTCGTGTCCCCAGTGGGATTAGACCCGCTGCGGCTGAACCAGGCCACGTCGACGAACGCGAGGGCGCGCGAGTAGCGCCCGAGGATGAAGCGGTACTCGACCTGACCGAGCGCGATCCGGTCGCCGCGGAAGAATTCCTCGGGGTAGCCGCGGAGCCCGGACGCCCCGCCCAGGACCAGGAGCTCGTGGAAGGGAATCGGGTCCTCCGTACTCACGATGGCTTCGAGTCTCGCCTCGAAGGCGATGACCTGCCGCGGGCGCGTGCGAACGTACGTCGCTCCCCTCAGCTTTCCCGTCGTGGACGTGTAGCGGTCGCCGGAATCGCGCTCCTCCTTCTCGGCGTACTCGAGGAACCCCAGGGCGTAGATCCCCCGCGTCGGATTGGCAGGGACGTCGGCGGTATCGTACTCGGCCGTGAGCGCCGTCCTGTAGCTCACGCTCCCCGATTCGTCGATCGAGCCGGGTACGTACCTGAGAGCACCGACCGACCACGTGATGCGGGTGTCGTCGCCCATTCGCGCCATCACGTAGATGTCGCCCTCGGTCGTGGTGTAGATCGTGTCCCGGATCGACTGACTCCCCCAGAGCCCCACGTCGATCGGGGCGCCGAAGAGCCACGGCTCGCGGTACGAGAAGGAGATGCGCGTCTCGAACGGGTTGGGCTTGACCCACTCGGCGGTCGCCTGACGGCCCGTCCCGGCGATGTTCATGAGCGCGATGTCGACCCTGCCCGTGACCTCGCCGCTGTCCTGCCCGGGAACGGCGACGTACCCGAGCACGCCGGAGATCCTGTTCGACGTCCCCTCCTCGACCTCGATGCCGACCGTCGCCTCTCCTGTGGCGGGATCGACGGCGACGACCGGGTCCGACACGCGCTTGAAGAGACCGAGACGCTCCAGGCGGGGCCTGACTCCCTCGAGCGACGAAGCGCTGTAGAGCTCGCCGCGCTCGATCCCCGATTCCCGCTCGATCACGTAGGGCTTCGTCACGTCGTTCCCGCTCGTGACGATGTCGGCGAACCTGGTCTCGATCCCCTCGTCGACCCTGAACCCGAGCCTGAGACGCCCGTCCTCCTCGAGCTCTGCCGACACGGGTGTCACCGTGGCAAAAGGGCGGCCGCGATCGGCGTACGTCCGGACGAGCGTCTCGACGTCCCTCGTGAGGGCGTCGGCGGTGACGACGTCACCCGGCGACAGGTCGCCGTGAGCGGAGAGCTCATCCAGGTCGATCGACTCGACTCCCTTGAGGTCTACCGACCCGAGCCTGGCCTCGGGCCCCTCGTCGACGGTGACGACCACCGTCACACCGTCGTCGCCCTCGCTCCACTCGATCCCGACCCGCGCGAATGGACGCCCGACCTCGGCGAACCGCAAGACGAGCGAGTCGGCGCCGGCGGAGAGCGCTTCCTCGTCGAACGGGAGATCGCGGTCCGGGACGACGATCCCGACGATCTCGCGGGAGCTCAGGCTCTCGTGTCCCTCGACCTCGACGCGGGCGACCGAAGGTCCGGGGTCCGGTTCGGCCCCGAGAGCGGGGAGCGCGGCCGCGAGGACGAGCAGCGCCAGGGCGCAGCTCGCTGTCCTCCCGCTCCTCTGTGTGGTCCGTCTCGCCATTCTCTTCCGTTCTCCCCCGGCGTCATCCCGCCAGGGAGCCGGCTCTTCGCCGGCGCGCGCTAGAAGAACGCGTTCACCTTCATGTCGACGCTGTGCTGTGTCATGCTCCGGGGACGGAGCTCTCCTCCGTAGGTGAGCGATCCCGTGAGCCATCGATTGAACCGGTAGTCTCCAATCAAACGCCACTCCGTTGTCACGCCCGGCTGCTTTCCGTTCGCGAGATAGGGCGGAAGGGTCGGCGTCGACGAGCTCACGTCGGTGCGTGTCAGGTTCGCGGTGAGCGTGCCGCGGCTCTTGAGGCGGTACGTGATGCTCGGGGTGATCCTCGTCAGGGTCACGTCGATGTCCTCGATCGCCTCGTTCTGACGGCCGATCGACGCCGTGAGCCTCGCGTCGATCCCGCCGGCGCGGCGCGTCGTCACCTCGCCGAGGAGCGCCTGCTCGTCGATCTCGTAGCTGTCGCCTACGCCGTCGGAGCGCCGGTCACTTGTCCCGAGGTCCCCCTGCGCCCTGTACGTGACGCCGCCTGCCCGCGAGACCTTGACGTCCAGGGTCCCGTGTCTGTCCTTCCTCTCTTCCTTCGCGTTCACGTACGTCCGGTCGAGGTCGTCGCGCGTCGAGAACGTCGCCCTGACGGACAGCGTGCCGTTCGGCCGCAGGTATCGGAGGACGTGCCTGCCCGTGATCTCCCCCCTCACCGTGTCGTCGCCCAGGATCACGTCGGGATCGAGCAGGTAGAGGGAGCGTTTGTCGTGCGTCGACGTGAGCTCGCGGAGCTTGATGTCGCTCTCGAAGGCGAGCGCCGCGAGGAAGCGCTTCCCCGCCGTCGGCTCCGGAAGCCCGCGGCGCCCGACGGCGGCACCGCTGAACTTGAAGTCCCACCGCATGCTCGTTGAGAGATCGATGACGGGGAGGTAGCGTCCCGTCGAGATGATCTGCGTGATCTCGACGCCGTCCTCCTCGAAGACACGCTTCTCCTTCTCCTCCACCTCGCTCGTCGTGACGGAGTACCGGAACTCACCCCTGAGACCGCCGTCGAGCGACCGGTGGTTGAGTCGGACGCTCGCGAGGTCGTAGCGGGTGCCGGACTCAGGGAGCCCCGGCTCGATCTCGATGTTCCTGCGCGTGAGGCTCGCCTGGACCGTGAGGGGCTCCCACCCGCCGAGACCCAGGCGGTACTCCTGCGTCATCGTCGTCGAGAAGCCGCCCCACCCCTCGTCGAGGATCCTCTCGGTCTCGCGATAGGCGAACCGGGCCCCGAGGCTGAACGCCTTCTCGCCCGCCTTCTCCAGTGAGACCTCGTAGTCGTCGTACCTCTCGCCGGACACGCCCTGCGTACGCGAGTCGTGCGTGAACGTGAACCCCGGCCGCCACGGAACGGCGTTGTACTCGACGCCCGCCCGGTAGACCTCCCGGACGCGGCCGGCGGCCGTGTCCGCGGCGGCGTACGAGAGGTCGACGTAGCGCCCGGTCGCCCACACCCGCGAGCGGTCGGTGGGCCTGCCCTCGACGTCGAACTCCGTCTTCCGCGAGTCGAGCGCGTCACCGCGCTCGAGGAGCGCGTACGAGAACCCGACGTGGCCTCCTCCCCCGAGCGAGAGCGACGTCGAACCCTCGAGAAGAAGCTCCTGCTTCGGCAGCTCCAGCCCCTGGAGCGCCCACCGCTCCTCATAGCCGACCTCTCGGAAGCGCGAGACGCCCTCGAAATTGCCCCCGACGCGCCGCGCGTTGAAGCCGAAATCGAGCGCCCCTCCTCGGTCACCGCCCCATCTCACCGGCGGCAGCGCGGCCGTCACCGTTTCCGCATTGCCGAGGTTGTCCTCGTCGTCGAGATCGGAGAGCGTGTTCATGTCCAGGTTCGAGAGCGCCGCCTCCCCTGTCACGAGCCCTCCGTCGCCGAACGCGGTCTTCCCGTCGAAGGCGAGGAGGGAATGATCGGCAGGCACCGGCAGGCTCCTCCCGAGCTCGTAGTCGCCGTCGCCCGGTCCGACGTAGACGTAGTAGCCGCCAACGAGGGCGTAGTCGTAGTCGCCGTCGTCGCTCCTCTCGAAGTGGAGGTCGTAGTCGCCTGAGTCCGCGCCCGCATACTCGAAGACCTCGGCGTCGATCTTCAGATAGTCGCCGTTCCACATCCCGACCGAGTCGATCCCGTCGTCGCGCGCGAGCTCGATGTCGTCGCCCGCCGCCGCGAGGATTGCCCGGTCCTCGTCGGTCAGGAGGACCGAGGACGAGCCCTCGTCGTCGACCTCGCGGAAGTAGCTGGCTCCGAGCCTGAGCTGGTCGCGCGCGAACCCGGCCCCGCCCTGAAGGGCGTAGATGTCGACGTCGAAGTCGTCGGTCGTGTACTCGTAGTCGACCGTGACCTCGCTCTCGTACGTGATCGGCCGCCGCTCGGTGAACTCGAGCTCACCGGCGCCGTAGTAGATCACGTAGTGGTTGTCGGCGCCTCGCCTGAGCCTCTCGCCGTTCAGCCAGACGCGCTCGCTTCCGGGGACGACCGAGACGCCTGCGCTCCCGAACCGGTCTGTCAACAGGTACGTGCCCTGCTTCCCCTCGACTCCCCTGAAGGTCATGCTCATGAACTCCCCGGCGGTGCGGGCGCCGGCCAGGAGGAGGTTCATCCTCTCGGTCCCTACCTCGATCTTCGCCCCGGCGATGTCCCGCCGGAAACGCGCGAGGCTCCCACCGTCTATGTCGAGAATGTAGTCCCCCATGAGCGCCGAGAACTTCTCGCCCTCGATCTGGATGAGGACCTCGTCGATCGCCCTCAGCTCCTCGGTGTCGCCCTCCGGCGTGAGCGGGGTGTTCTGATCCGTCAGGTAGGCGTTGACGGCGACGTCGCGCGTGATCTGCCCGTTGATGTCGAGCCGGAGCGACTGCTCCAGGCTCGGATCGCGGTTCGGTCCCATGGTGATGCCGAACGTCTTCGCTCCCCCGACGCGGATAGAGCTCCCGGGCTCGTCCCCGGATGCGACGTCGGTGACCTCGACGAGCTGCGCGCTCTCCTGGAACCCGGCCGGGAGCTCCCGGAGCGATTCGAGCACCGCGTGTCGGTAGATGTCCTCGACGGTCAGGGGAAGATAGCGGTAGGTCACGACAACCTGTGCTGTGTCCGGCCACGACGAGAGAAACGAGATGACCGACGCTTCGACGTCGAGCGCGTAGTCCTCACCCCTCGTCAGGGCGACCGAGTCGACTGCGACGGAGTCGGTCCCGGCCACGATCAGGGCATCGGGAAGCCCGACGTTTCCGTGCGCCTCCCCGCCCGTGAGGACGATCTCGCGGGCTCCGCCCTCGCGGACGAGGCTGCCCGAGCCGGCGCCGGCGGCCGCCGCGGAGAGAGCGAGCACGGCAGCAAACGCCGCAAGAAGTGAGACCCCGCCACCGGGACGGGGTCTGGCGCCGGACGGGCTGCCGGCGAACCTATCTCTCACTAGGACAGTCGCCATACACGATCTCGATGGCAAGGACACGCGGGACCTCACGGTCGAGGACGTAGAGCGTGTCGGTCCGTTCGTCGATGGCCAGCCCCGAGGGCCACACGAGCCCCAGCGCCCGGCCGTCGAGCGACGCGGTCGGCGTCTCCCCGCCCGGCGGATACGCCAGGATCCGGCCGTGGCGAACGTCTGCCACGAGGAGGTTGCCGTGCCTGTCGAACAGCACCTCTTCGGTCGCCAGCGTGTCCGCCGTCGAGACGGCGTAGAGGTGCGTCCCGAATTCGTCGAACACCTCGACCGTCGCGCGGAGGGGATCGGCCACCGCGATCTCGCGCGACCGACCCGACGCCACGTCCCGGGGCTCAACCAGCCCCCCCGTTCCCAGGCCGAACTCGCCGACGGGCTCGAGCAGCTCGGCGAACTGCGTGATCGTGAGAACGGTCTGGGAGTCGGCGTCGACGATGAGGATCTCGCCGGTCCTCCGCACGTCGATGCCGACGGGGCTTCCCGACCACGTCTCGAGCTTCCCGAGGTCGAGGAAGTTCCCGTCGACGTCGAAGCGCTGGATCCTCCGGTTGTTCGTGTCGAGCACGTAGATGTAGAACCCGGGGACGATCGAGAGGTCGCCCGGGGAGTCGAACTGGTCCGGGTCCCAGCCGTAACCGCCTATCTCCCGGACGAGCACCCCCCGCCTGGTCACGACGACGATGCGGTGGTTGCCGGTGTCGGCGATGACGAGGTGACCCCGGTGGTCGACGCCTATCGACTGGGGAGTAGTGAGCCCCCACCGCGCGGCCTTCGGCACGTCCTCGATGTACTCGAACGCAACGACGCAGGGCTCCCCGGGACGCGCCACGGGGCCGGCGTCGGAGGGGCTCTGCGCCAGGGCGGTCGAGGAGTACGGGAGGAAGACAGCCACGAGGACCGCCGCCACCACCGCCGCGGTGAGCGCTGCCGTGACCGCGTGTGTCCCACGGATCCGATTCGGCTTCCTGGGAATGCCGATCTCCATCGGTAGGGCTTTCCCGAGAGGGGATCTCATGCCTCGGGGGCTAGAAGGAGATCTCGAACGTCGCCCGGGCCCCGACGGTTCCTTCGGAGAACTCCGGGACGACCGAGAGACGCACATCCGGCCCGCCGGCGGCCCTCTCGTTGTACCGCCTGGCCATCCAGGCGGCGTCGATGGAACTGACGGCCCGATTCAGCACCGCCAGTCCTGTCATGTAGAAGGCGTTCCGCTCGGACTGCTGTTCGAGACGCCTGAGCTCGCGGTAGTGGTCGAACCTGGCTTCGCTCTGCCACTGCCACGACAGGTCGTCGCTGTATCCGTTCGCCGCGAGGTACGCCGCCTGCGCGTCGAGGTCGTCCGGGAAGAGACTCCGGGCCTCGGCCCGGATGTCCTGGTTGTAGCTCGCGTCACCTTCGCTCCGGATGAAGTCGGCGATGTCCTGGTAGTAGCTCGAGCTCATGTTGTCGCCGACGCCGGCGAAGATCGACGCGTGCTCCTGGTAGTCGTCCCTGCGCATGTCGCCCTGGACCGTGTACGACGCGTACCCGAACCAGATGGCCGCCTCGACCCCGAGGAAGACCTTCGCGCGCGTCGTGTGACCCGTGTAGAGCTGCCCCCAGCCCGGAAGGACCGCGGACATCAGGAAGGCGAGCATGGGGCTCTTCGTGTCGTCGGGCGGGGCCGAGATCGATGCGCCAGTCTCCGGCACGTCGGTCACCGACTGCGAGAGCGGTGCGGACTCGTCGAGCGAGAGCTCGAGCGCCTCGAGAGAGAGGCGGACCGAACCCTCGTCCTCACCCGACAGTGCCAGCGCGTTCGCCGCCACAGGCGCGAGGAGCGCCGGGAGGATCGCAAGAGCGATGAGTGTCTTCGTCCAGGCCTTCATCAGAACCTCGCGACGAGCGTGCCGCGCACGCCGCCGCCTCGCGCGACGTCGAACTGGATACCGACGTCGCCCCCGGAGAGCCCCTCCTCGGGCGCGTCCCCCTTCGCGATCAGGAACGCGTCGATGCCGCTCACCACGTGGTTCAGGAGAACGGCCATGAGGAAGTACCGGGCCTGTTCCAGGTGCAGATTGCTCGTCTGACGCATGTCCCAGTAGTCGTTCCGCACCGCGATGTCATTGTCGCTGTACTCGTCCCAATCGACCTCCCACTCGTCGCCGTCCTCGTGCCACCAGCGCCAGTAGGTGTCGTACTTCCCGATGTCCTCGTAGAACTCAGTGGAATCGTCCTCCGGTGTCGGGAGGGGACGGCACTCGTACCCGCAGTCCGTGCATCCCTCGCAGTTGGCGAGGTACCAGGCCTGCCATCCCTCGTAGTCCCAGTTCAGGTCGGCGAAGTCCTTGAAGTCCTCGCGCTCCTGAAGCCCCTGCTCGTTGAGGACGTAGAACCCTCCCCAGAAGGCGAGCTCGGCGAGGAGGTAGATGTACCCGCGTTTCTCGCCCTGCACGAGCTGGCCGGTGCCGGGGATGAGGAGCGACAGTCCGCCCATCGCCGCCGGGTTGTGCCCCCCGTCCGCTCCCGCGTCCGCGCCGCCGGCCGCATCCACGAGCTCCTCGTCCGAATCGAGCGACGAGATGAGAGCCAGGTCCGCCGCAGCCAGTTCGAGGTCCCGGTCGTTCCAGGACCCGCCCCCGAGAGACGCGCGCGCCGTGCCGGAAGACCCTGCGGCGACGAGCGTCGCGACGGCGAGCGCCAGAGCGGCTGTGACCCACGACTTCGTCATGTCTCTCCCGTCCCCCTCAAGCCGCCCGCGCAACGACGCGGGCGTCAGCGGATCACGGCGGCCTTCATGATCTTGACCTCGGATCGGTTCACGCTCCCGGCCTTGCCCGGCCCGCTTCCGAACTCCGGGACGCTCGCCTCGACCCGCACGAGGTAGAGACCACTCGCGACGCCGGAGGTCTCCCAGACGATCTCGTTGACCGTCGGAACGCCGTCGACGTCGAACCGGCGCACCACCTGTCCGGAGACGTCCATGATCTGGATGTCGAGACTCGCAGACTCCTCGAGGTAGACCCGGACCGTGAGATCGGACGTCTTGGCGGGATTCGGGTAGCAGTAGGTGCGGTCGTCGACGAGGAGCCCTTCCGTCTCGTCAGGTTCGGCCGGCAGGAGCGAGTCGGGATACGCCCCTGTTCCCGAGGCGGAGCCGGCCTCGGTCGGCCAGATGATGTTCGCCGCCTTGTGCGCGTAGGGCATCCGGTAGAAGAGCACGCGGCCGGCGTCTCCGGCCACGAGCACGTCGATCTCACCGTCGTCGTCCGCGTCGCCGACCCACGGAGACCCGAGGCTCGGGTCGGACGAGATCGGCCACCCGGGGATCGACTCACCGGTGACGGCGCCCCAACCGAAGAGGTTCCCGCCGGGCCCGCCGACGATGACGTCGAGCTCACCGTCGTCGTCGATGTCGCCGAGGATCGGCGGACAGCCGTTCGTCGAGAGGCTGTCGCCCGGATCGAGGACGAGCGGCCAGTTCTCGGCGCGCGTCCCGTTCATGCGAAGGCCCACGACCGACCTCGCGCCGGCCGAGAGCGCAATCTCGAGGAACCCGTCCGCGTCGAGATCGGCCAGCGCGCCCCGCGCGAGGACACCCCGCTCGAGCCGAACAGGCCAGCCCTCGAGCTCCCGACCCGACCGGTCCCAGACGTGAACCTCACCGTTCGACCCGACACCCACGACCTCGGGCGCGCCGTCGGGCGCGCGGTCGATGTCGCCGACCAGCACCCCCGCCGTCCCGTCGACCCACGACGGAACGGTCACCGGCCATCCGGGGACCGACGTGCCGTCGGAGTCGAGGGCCGCCACCCAGCCTCTGTTCGTGGTGGAGAGGACGATCTCGTCGAGAAGGTCGCCGTCGAGATCACCGGCCGCGATGGTCACGTCGTTCAGGATGAGATGCCCGAACGAGTATGGCGACGATCCGATCCGGCCGCCGGTGCGATCGAGGAGCGTCAGATACCCGCCCTGCGACGCCGCGGCGATCTCGAGTCCCGGTCCGGAATCGAAATCGGCAGCGACGGGCGGCGAACTCGCGGCGCCCCCGATGTCCACGGGGAACCCGCTGGAATGGAGGTCGGCCGACCCGTCGTCGTTGAGGTCGACGTGGTCCCACACGAAGAGCTCTCCTCCGGCCGACGACGCGATCACCTCGAGGTCTCCGTTCGTGTCCAGGTCCACGAGCGCGGGCGTGTAGGAGAGCCCGCCAAAGGCCTCGGCGAAGAAGCCCGGGGGATTCGCTGACGGCAGGACCGGTGTGCCGTCCGCGTGCCAGGCGTAGATGTTCCCGCTCTCGGCGCCCACCACGATCTCGGCGAGACCGTCGCCGTCGAGATCGGCGACCCTCGGGGAGATCGGGCCGATGCGCTCGCCGATGTCGATCGGCCAGCCGTCCTTCCAGCGATCGAAGCCGACGTTCATCGTCATGACGGTGTCGGGGGCGGAGATGCGCGTCACCGAGACGTAGGTCTTGCCACCGAAGTTGTTGTCGGTCGAAGGATACGTGTCCCACGAGAACGAGTCGTTGTTCGCGGCGTAGAACGGATCGTAGGCGCTCCCGGTCCAGTAGAAGCTCCCGATGTTGCCGAGGTCCATGATCCCGTCGGCCTCCTCGACCGCCACCCCGCGATGGTACCGGTCGTAGTTGACCGTGTCGTAGGGCATCAGTCCGGGGATCACGCGCGTGTCGTCGATGTGCCAGATCATCAGCCCTGGTCCGGGCAGGAGGAAGTCGTACTCGTTGTTCACCGGACAGATCTCCTGCGTGCAGTCCGGATCGACGGGCCCGAGGACCACCCCGCGCTCCTGCTCGATGACGACCGTGTTGTCCTTGTTGAGGTCGTCGAACCTGTTCTCGATCAGGAAGTACTCGCGGCTCGTGAGCGGGATCTTGAGGAGCTGGTTCCCTCCCCCGCGCAGCACGGTTCCCCGGACCTCGACGTCGTCCTGGTCCTCGAGGATCACGGGCGGGTCGATCCAGCCCATGTACTCCTTCGACCAGGAGCAGGGCGCCGTGGGGATGAGCCCGAACGCGTAGCCCCAGGGCGTGTTCATGCCGATCCGGCCGCCGGAGTCCATGATGCTCCAGTACCCCACGGCCGGGAAGAAGTTGAACGTGTTGTAGAGATCGGGAAGCCCGAGAATGTGGCCGACCTCGTGCGCGAGCGTGCCGTTCAGGACGATCTGCAGACCGTCCTGCGATGAGGTCTCCGGCAGGATCGCCGACTCCCACACCTCGCACGTGCCGTCGTTCACCAGGATCGGCTCACCGAGCGAGAGGTGCGCCGAAGGGAGGTCGAACGGGGAGTCGAGGTAGACGTCGCTCTGCCAGTCCGCTCCGGCGTGGAAGATGATGTAGCCGTCGTAGTCGCAGAAGTCGAGCGTGTCGGTCGTGTCGGCAGCGGCGAAGGCGTCCCTGACGAACTCCTCGACCTGGCTGACGTACCAGACCTGCTCTTCCGAGTAGTCGTGGTAGTAGCCCATGTCGTGCGGGACGACGTAGGCGCCGCCGGTGTCGGCGGGAGCGACCGTGAAGTCGATCTCGAGGTTCCCGTACGACGCGGAGTAGTAGTAGTTGTAGAGCGCCGTCATGTGGAGGTCGAAGTAGGTCTTGTCGTGGGGCGTGCCGTCGAAGCTGGCCTCGTCCCACTCCGAGTAGTCGAACGTGCCGTCCCCGGTGCCCCTCGGATCGTCGTCCGGCTGGAACTCGACCCTGAGCGCGAGGAGCCTGATCACGTCGCGATCGCCGCCGGCGCGGCCCCTTCTCGCGGCCTTCTCGAGCGCGCTCACCCTGGGAAGGTCGTCGAGGAACTGCTTCGAGGAGACCTTCTGCGCGTCCTCGAGTCGAGGCGCGTCCTTGGTGCACTCGAGACGGGAGCCCGCGAGCGCGGCCCCCCAACCGAAGGCTATGATGAACGCTGCCGGGACCACGAAGACCCATCGGCCCCGGCGGAGTTTGCGGGTCATGACGTCCTCATCACTCGTCCCGGCCTTCACGCGCGAGGCCGGAACTCCCAGCGGCACGGGCTCGCCCCGCGCCGCGCACACTAGAACGTCGCGGTCAGCGAGAACCGGAAGGGCCGCTTGAGCCCCTCGGCCTGCGGAACGTTCGCGAGATCGAAGGCCCAGCTCTTGTACTTGAGGCCCATGCCGTACGCGAGGCCCTTGACCTCTCCGTCCTTGTCGTAGACGTACCCGGCACGGAGCGCCAGGAGATTCGCGTAGACGTACTCGGCGCCCGCATTCAGGATCACGCCGGTGCCGACGTCCGTGATGTCCTCCACGATGACGAGCGACTTGTTGTACTCGCCCGACACGAGGAGGTTGTTCGTCTCGTCCTGCATGACGATGTACGTGGCGCCGAGCTTGAGGTTCCTCGGAAGGGGATCCGACTGCTCCTCGTCGATGTAGGCGATCTTCGGGCCTACGTGCTGGAGCGCGGCACCGAGCCTCAGCCTCTCCTCCAACGTCCTCCAGAGAACGCCGAAGTCGACCGCGAACGTGGATCCCGAGCCCTTCGCCTGGTCCTGCGTGAACTCCGCGGGAGCCAGATCGACGTAGACGAACTTGAGATTGAGACCGAGCGCCAGGTTATCTCCGATGGCGGTTCCGTACGCGATCGACGGGATCACCTCGTAGGAGTTGAACTCCCCGATCGGCTCCGGGCTGTCCGGATCGGTCGCGATCTGTGTTCCGTATGTCAGGTAGATCACCGACACTCCGATCGTCCCGAGCCCCTCCACCCGCTGAGCGTAGGCGATGTACTCGTAGTAAACGTCGTCCCAGTCCGGGACGAGCTGCGTGTGCATGAGGGTGAAATTGTACTTCCCCTCGATGAAACCGAGGCCCGCAGCGTTCCACGAGATCGCGCTGGCGTCGTCTGCGAGCGCGACGAAGCTGTCGCCCATTCCCGCGGGACGCGCGCCGGGCTGGATGTAGAGCGACTGCGCGCCGCCGATCGAGACCTGAGCGCCCGCGGCCGACGCAAGCACGGCCGTGAGAAGCACTACCACCGCGGTTCTTATGTTGAACATCTGTCGTGACTCTCCTTTCGGTCCCGGAATCGGGCTACCTCATGACGACCGCTCTGCCGATCGCCACGGCCTTGTCCCCGCGATACTCCTCGGAGGTGGCCTGGATTCTGTAGAGATACACACCGTTAGCGAGCTCGTCACCCTGCTGGTCGAGGCCGTTCCAGTAGACCTCGTTGGCGCCAGCCGTCGCAGGGATGTCCGACATCACTTTGATGAGACGTCCGCCGACCGTGAAGACTTCGATTCCGACGGTGGCCGCGGCCGGCAGCTGGAAAAGGATCGTAGTGCCCTCGTCGCCGCCCGAGAACGGGTTCGGGTGGTTCGCGACGGCCCTGATCTTGAAGTCGGCAGCCGAGACGATCTCGATCCAGACGTCCTCGGTCGTCCGGTTGCCCACGTTGTCGGTCGCGTCCACTATGAGCGTGTGCCCGCCCAGCCCCAGCGAGGGCAGCACGTAGTCGACCGAGCCGGTCCGGTAGCTCCCCAGATCGTACAGGAAGGCGCCGGTCAGGCTCGTCGTGTCGGTGGAGCCGGCGACCCTGAGGACGATCCCGTCCTCGAGGTCGCGGTCGACGAGGTTCACACCGTGCTCGTCGGCGAGCGAGATCGTGAACTCGGACCCCGGCAGGACCGACGTGCCTCCACCCTCGAAGCCGACGTCGATGACGGGACCCGTCGCGTCAGTCACTGCCACGCTGTCCGAGAGCGCCACGTCCTCGAGCGAGAACGAGCCGTCCGAGTCGTCGCTGTAGAAGTACCCGCGGATCCTGGCGTGGGGCCCCTCCTGCGCGAGCGCCGAGACGACGAAGTCCGCGTTGAAGTCCCCGTTCGTCACCACGACCGGCCCGTCAAACAGCGTCTTGCCCGGCAGCGAATAGTCGACGTGGCGCGGCGGGAAGATCGGGTTCTCCTGATCGTACCCGCTCGTGTCCGCCGAGTCGGTCACCGTGATGAGAGCGATGCCGCCCTCCCCTTCGGTGAGACCGGCGTTCGAACCCTCGAGGGAGATCGTGTCCATCCTCTTCATGGGCTCGAGCCCCGCGTCGTCGACAGTCCCTCCACCGGAGGGTGAGGCCAGCGTCAGAGCCGGATCGCCCAGGACAGCGAAGCGGGTGTTGTTGATCCACTGCGAGTGGCCGGTCCCGGTCGAGATGAAGGCCGCCTGGAACGCCGTGCCCACGTCGAGCACTGCCGTCGGCATCACCCGCTGGTCGTCGAACGTGTGCGAGTAGAACGCGCGGTTCAGAATCGAGTTCTGACCGGCCCCCGAGTCCCTCGTGCTTCCGATGGAGGCGATCGCCCCGCCGATCGGCGACTTCACGAGGGTCTCGCCCAGCGAGTCCCCGGTCTTCATGTCGAACTTGTTGAGCCTGCAGGACGCCGCGAAGAAGAGAGGAAGCGCGTCGAGGTTGTGCAGCCTCGGAACGTCGTCGAGCAGGAAGACGTTCTCGTGCGCCATGAGGAGCTCGTTCCCGTGGCCCGTGTAGTTCGCGAGGAGCAGCCCCTCGTTCCACGCATCGACGATGTCGCGCCTCGCGCCCGACTTGTTGCCCGCCGCGTCGTGCTCGTACTCCATCAGGTAGATCTTCTTCCGGTCGATCGACCACGGCAGCACGTCGGTCGAGATCTGCTCGGTCTGTTCGGTGTGGTAGTACTCCGGATTCGAGGTGTCGTCCCAGCCCTTGAGCTCGTCGTCGCCGACGAGCATCACGGTGTTCTTCCACGTGTCGAGCACCGACTCCGTCTCGTACCGCTCGACTTTGTCGATCATCGTGGAGAGTTCGCTCGTCGATCGCGCGCTCATGCGGGCGAGCGCCATCGCCGGATCGTAGTCGGACACGCCGTCGAAGCCGACGAACCACTGGTCCGTCGGCCAGTGCCCGCTGCCGGTGTAGACAGACGGGAGGAAGCTCGTGATGCTCGAGCTCTGGTAGCGCCGGTAGTCCGACGAGGTGTCCCCGATGAGAAGCACGTGGGTCGGCGGAAGATCGGCGTTCTCCCAGGCGTACTTCAGGAAGTCCCTGATGGCCGTCGGGTCGAACATGCCCCACGAGAATTCGTCGTAGACCTTCGACGTTCTGACGAGCTGGACG
>JALGVN010000317.1 GCA_025774645.1 bacterium | reverse complement strand
GAGGAAGAGGTGCTCGCGTGGCTCCCCGGGACGGTCGAGGAGGTGACGGAGCGCGGGTGCGTTGTCGCCGCGGAAGCAACCGAGATCAGCGGCGTGTGGGGATGGGGTGGAGAGGCGTCGGGTCTCCTGCGCGCCGGCGTTCTCGACGAGGGCGCGGTCGTCGTGTGCGGAACCGTAGACCGAACGCTCATCCACGACGCCTCAGAGGCCGGCGTCGCTGGACTCATCGCGGCCGGAGCCCAGCTGAGGGACGTTCTCGACAGCGAGCCCGCATTCCCGATCGTCGTGACCGAGGGTTTCGGGGAGCGGGAGATGCCGGGGGAGCTGTCCGAGCTCCTGGCGGCTCACGTGGGGGCGCTCGCCCTCGTCGACGGCACGACCCAGCTCCGGGTCGGCGTCCGCCGGCCGAGGATCGTCCTGCCGGTACTCAAGAAAGCGTTTCCGTGAACCCCGGCCCTCGGTTTAGAATCTACCCATTCGAACACCATCACTCCATGTGCTCCCGGCGGACCGCATCAGGCGGGGCGACGGGACCCGGACTGCGCGCACCGCGCGCAAGCAAGGAGGCAGGACGATGTCGAAGGCCATCGAGGATCTGAAGGCAGCGTTCGCCGGCGAGTCGCAGGCGAACAGGAAGTACCTGGCGTACGCCAAGAAGGCCGATCAGGAAGGCCACGCGCAGGTCGCGAGGCTGTTCCGCGCGGCGGCGGCGGCCGAGACGGTCCACGCCCACGCGCACCTCAGGGCGATGGAGGGTGTCGGCGACACCACGGCGAATCTCAAGGACGCGATCGCTGGCGAGACGCACGAGTTCACGAGCATGTATCCCGAGATGATCGAGCATGCGAAAGCCGAGGGCCACGCGTCCGCGCAGCGTTCGTTCGAGTTCGCCAACGCGGTCGAGAAGGTCCACGCGGAGCTCTACCAGGGACTCCTCGACGGCCTCGGCGGCGACCAGGGCGAGTTCACCTACTACGTCTGTCCCGTGTGCGGCTACACGGTGGGCAAGGGCGCGCCCGACGTCTGTCCGATCTGCGGGACCGCCGGGAAGATGTTCGAGCAGATCGCCTAGCGCGCGGCCACACGTCAGGAGGGCGAGACCATGACCTCGAGCTCCCACGCTGAGAACGATTTCGCCAGACGCATCATCATCGGCACGCTGATCGTCGTGGGGGCGCTCGTGGTCCTCTACGTTCTCCGGCAGGTCGTCGGCGTCTTGCTGGTGGCGTTCGCCGGGATCCTCCTCGCGGTCTTTCTGGACGGGCTCGCGATGGGGATCCAGCGCAGGACGCGCCTCAAGCGCGGGCCGTCGCTTGTAATCGGTATCGCGCTCTTCGTTGTGGTCACGGTCGTTCTCGTCTGGGGGGCGGGCGCCCCCGTCGGAGCGCAGATCGGCGTCCTGATCGAGCGCATTCCAGGTGCGGTCGAGACCCTGCAGGAGCGACTCTCAACAACGGACTGGGGACAGCGGATCCTCGCGTCGCTCCCGGAGCCGGGGGACGCGTTCTCCCTGAACGCCGGGACGCTCAAGGGCATGCAGACGGCGTTCTCCGCGACTACCTCGGTCGTCATCGACTTCTTCATCATCCTCGTCATCGGGTTCTATCTCGCGGCGAGTCCGAAGCTCTACGTGGACGGGCTCCTGAAGCTCTTACCGAAGCGCAGGAGGAAGCGCGCTGAGGAGGTCTTCTCCACCATCGGACGTGCGCTCAGGTGGTGGCTCGTGGGCCGGTTCTCGTCGATGGTCGTCGTCGGGGCGCTCACGGCGCTCGGGCTCTGGATTGCCGGCGTGCCGGTCCCGCTTGCGCTCGGTCTCATCGCCGGGATCCTCTCGTTCATCCCGCTCCTGGGTCCGGTGCTCGGAGCGATCCCGGCGATCCTCGTAACTCTCTCCGGTGACCCGTCGGTCCTTCTCTACGTTCTGATCGTCTTCGCGATCGTGCAGGTCCTGGAGACGTACCTGGTAACGCCGCTCATCCAGCAGCGCGCCGTGTCGATCCCGCCCGCCCTCCTCCTGTCCACGCAGGTCCTCATGGCGGTGCTGTTCGGAGCGATGGGCATGCTCCTGGCGACGCCCATCGTCGTGGTTGTCATCGTCGTCATCCAGATGGTGTACATCCAGGACATCCTCGGGGACGATATCACGGCCCTGGGGGAGAAGTAGACGACAGGTCGCTGGGAACTACCCAAGCCTTGCTGCATCAGATAAGATAGAGTTGAGGCAGGAATGCACGACAGATGAACCCGGAACGGAGCGGCGGCCACGCTTCGCGGCCGGCTCCGGTCCTCAAAGAAGGAGCATGCCATGGGTGACGAGCTGAAGACCCGCGACGAGGTGGAGGGCGCGCTCGCTGAGTGCGAGTCGCGGCTGAAGGTGCTGAAGGGGAAAGCGGCCTCGGAGCGGACGGGCGAACTCGAGGAGATCGAGGGCGACCTGAAGACGTGCCGTCTGGAGCTCAGCGAAGCGGAGCACCACACGGATGACGAGTGGCAGGAGGCGAAACACGGGATCGTGCGGAGGCTCTCGCAGGCGCGACGCGCGCTCGACTCCACCGGACGCTCGTTCCGCTAGTCCGCCGCTCGGGTCGCTCACGAGCACGCGGGGCGACAGTCGAGGGTTTGGATGGCGAAGCACGT
>JALGVN010000316.1 GCA_025774645.1 bacterium | reverse complement strand
CGACGCCGCTCATCCCGGGACAGGCCGCCTCGCGCGACATCCAGGTGATGGCGATCGGCGGCATCGACGGCTGGATCGACTGGGGCGCCGACGGAAACTGGAGTCCGGTCCAGGACCAGATCATCTTCTCGCAGCCGGTTCTCATGGGCACGCACACGTTCAACTTCAACGTTCCCGCGTGGGTGCCCGTGGGCACGGTGACGTACGCCCGCTTCCGGGTGAGTCTGACCGGCGGGCTCGCTCCGACCGGCTTCGCGTCGGAGGGCGAGGTCGAGGACTACGAGGTCACGGTCGGAGAGGGACAGACGTACAAGTGGATTCAGCCGCCCGACCTCTCGGACTGGGGTCTGGACGTGAACGCGACCGATCCGTATCTCCTGGCCGATGACTTCCTCTGCACGGAGCCTGGCGTCCTCACACAGATCGAGATCTGGGGGTCGTGGTTCCAGGACTACATCCCGTTCGGCGGCGACCCGAACGCCATGACATTCACGCTGAGCATCCACGAGGACATCCCGGCCGACGAGAGTCCGACCGGCTACAGCATGCCGGGTGACGTGCTCTGGATTCAGAACTTCGCGCCGGGGCAGTTCTCCTCAACCATCTGGGAAGGCGGACTGCAGGAAGGCTGGATGGATCCGCCCGACGGGTACATCTGGCCGGGTGACACCATGTGCTGGCAGTACACCTTCTTCGTGGACATGACCGAGGCGTTCTACCAGCAGGGCACGCCAGGCAACCCGATCATCTACTGGCTCGACCTCCAGGCCCATCCGGATGACGAGGCGGCGCTCTTCGGCTGGAAGAGCTCGACCGAGCACTGGAACGACGACGCGGTCTGGGTGCAGGGAGCCGAGCCGTACGTCGGCGATTGGAACGAACTCCGCTACCCGGCGGGCCACGAGTTCTTCCCCGAGTCGATCGATCTTGCGTTCACGGTCACGAGCGAGCCGGTCGACCTGATCGACTGGGGCGACGCGTCAGATGGTCCCTACCCAACGCTCGCCGGATCGAACGGCGCGAACCACCTCATCGTGCCAGGCGTGCTCATGGGAGCGAGCATCGACGCCGAGACGAACGGCCAGCCGACCGCTAACGCGGACGGCGACGACAACGACGGGAACGACGACGAGGACGGCGTGACCATCATCACGCCTCTGGCCCCTGGAGCCATGGGGACCGCGAGGATCGTCGCGTCGACCGCGGGGTTTGTCGACGCGTGGATCGACTTCGACGGCGACGGAAACTGGGCGCAGGGATACGATCAGATCTTCAGCGCCACGCCCGTCATCGCCGGCGTGAATCTGCTCAACTTCGGGGTTCCGCTCACCGTATCCGGCGGGATCACTACAACGTCGCGCTTCCGCTTCAGCACCATGGGCGGACTGCCCTACACGGGCAGCGCACCCGACGGTGAGGTCGAGGACTACATGGTCGACATCGGACCGGCCGTCGACTACAAGTGGATCCAGCACCCGGATCTCGACACCTCGGGCATCGACGTCAACGCCACGCACCCGTACATCCTCGCCGACGATTTCCTCTGCGACGAGAGCGGCCCCATCACGGGCATCTACGTCTTCGCCTCGTGGCTCGACGACGTCCTGCCCGAAGGCGACCCGCACTCTGTGATGTTCACTCTGAGCATCCACGCCGACATCCCCGCCGCCGAGAGCCCGACCGGGTACAGCATGCCCGGCGAGCTGCTCTGGACGCACCTCATCCCGCCGGGCTCGTTCACCGCGAGCGTCTGGGCCGAGGGGATTGATGAAGGATGGATGGACCCGCCCGACATGTACGTGTTCCCCGGCGATCACACCTGCTGGAGATACGACTTCACCTTCCCGCCGTCCGAGGCGTTCTGGCAGTACGGGACAGCGGACTCGGCGGTCATCTACTGGCTCGAGATTCAGGCGATGCCGAACGATGGGGCAGCTCAGTTCGGGTGGAAGACATCGGTCGACCACTGGAACGATGATGCTGTCTGGATCCAGGGAGACTCGCCGTTCGTCGGCGACTGGAACGAACTCCGCTATCCGCCCGACCACCCGTTCACGCCGGAGTCGATCGATCTCGCGTTCGGGATCACGGGCGAGGAAGGCTATCTCGACTGGGGCGACGCGCCCGACCCGACCTACCAGACGCTCGGCATGAGCGGCGGCGCGAGTCACGTGATCCAGCCGGGCTTCTTCCTCGGTGCGAGCATCGATCAGGACAACAACGGACAGCCGACCCCGAACGCGGACGGCGACGATCTGGACGGGAACGACGACGAGGATGGCGTTGTCTTCACATCGTCGATGACCGTCGGGCAGACCGCCACCCTGACCGTCACGGCAGCACAGCCCGGCGTCCTCGATGCCTGGGTCGACTTCGACGGCGACGGACAGTGGTGGACGATCGGCGAGGATGTCTTTGCGAACGTGCCGCTCGTCGCCGGCGTCAACCCGCTCAACTTCAACGTTCCGGCAGGCACCACGACCGGGCAGTCGTTCATGCGGTTCCGGTTCAGCTCGAACGGTGGTCTCGCCTATGCCGGCTGGGCGCCCGACGGTGAGGTAGAGGACTACGAGATCCTGATCGAGGCTGAGACAATCGACTGGGGCGACGCGCCAGACCCGACCTACCCGACGCTTGCAGCGTCGA
>JALGVN010000081.1 GCA_025774645.1 bacterium | reverse complement strand
CGGAGCCGCAGGGCACGTTCGACCAATCGTCGGTCGATATCCAGAGGATCCAGTGCCCGAGGGGCAGCGTGTCCGTGAGGTAGGCCGGCTCGCAGGCGGTCGCCTGCACGTAGCTATCGAGCCCGCCGACACCGTAGCACCCCTCCCGGAAATCGATGAACCCCATGATCACGTCGAACTCTGCGGTTATGCAGGCCGTGACCGTCGTCTCCAGGCAGTTCGGATGAAGCATGTACCAGTCGGTGTCCCTGGACAGGTTCCCGTCGAAGTTCCCGCCCTCTCCACAGACGACGATCGGCTCGCCGCTCGGTCCGAGCTCGCTGAAGATGACCGGATCGGATCCACACCCCCCGTTGAACTGGTCGACGTATCCATCGTGACACGGCTCCTCGCCTTCCTCGACGGCGCCGGGGGGACACTCGAGATCGCACTCGGTGATCTCGAGGACGTAGTCGCCGCATGCGCTGGTGTAGCCGCTGACGACGATGTAGTAGGTCCCGCCGGGGAAGAGAGAAACGTCCTCGATGAGCGACGTGTACATGACCGGCGGGTCCTCGCACTCGAAGTAGTCGTCGTTGCAGGCGACGAGGTGCTGCGGGCCGTAGGCGTCCTTGTAGATCTGGAGCTTGGTGTCGTAGTAGGAGTTGCAGAGGCTGACCGTGACCGTCATGTCGCGCGGAGGAACGTAGGAGTAGACGACGTCGGGCGCCCAGGCGCCGAACGGGCACATGACGTCGTAGTTGAAGATGTGGCCGCAGGTGTTGCCGGTGTCGAAGAAGGGGATGCTCGGGATCGGAAAGGCCGTCTCGAAATCCTCGCCGCCCTCACGGCCGACCGCGCCGGGGACTCCGCCAGGCCGAACTGCGGCGGTCGTCGGCCCGATGGCGGCGGCGGAACCGACGGCGGGGGACGCCACCGCCGCGGACGCTACCGCCGTGGCGAGACACACCGTCATCAGGAGAACAGAGACACGCACGGGCGCACCCCTTCCGCGCGACAGCGGGGAGAGCCGCGCCGCGCTCCTGTAAGTTGTCCTGTTGTCTATCGGTACAGCGCCTTCACAGCACCCCAGCTCGCGCGCTCGGCCGGAACGCACTGCTCGTAGCCGTCGATCGTGAGGACGTACTCGGAGTCGCACGGGTAGTAGTTCCACTCGGCCGGAGCCACGAACACGACCCACTCCCCGGCCGGAAGTGTCTCGGTGATGTACGTGGAGTAACACGCGTAGCCCGTGACGTAGCTGTAGAAGCCCGTGATGTTGTCACAGCCGGGGCTCATGTCGACGAACCCGACGACCGGGTTGAACGCGGCAATGACGTCGACCGTGATGGTCGTCTCCTCGCACGTGAGGTCGAGAAGATACCAGTCGGTGTCCCTGAGGGAGTTGTCGTCGAAGTTCCCGCCGATGCCGCAGAGCGCGATCTGATCCGGACTCGGCTCGACGACCGAGAAGACTGGCGGCTCCGAGTTGCAGCCGCCGTTGAACTCGTCGACGTATCCGTCGAAGCAGGGCCCCTCGCCCTCGTCGATCCCGCCGGCCGGGCAAGGCGCGCAGGGTGAGCACCCCTCCCACTCGGTAATGAGGAGCTCGTAGTCCCCGCAATCTCCGCCGTAGCCGTCGATCACGATGTAGTAGGTGTGGCCGCCGTCCAGAAGCAGAGGACCGAGGTTCGAGCGATAGAGCTCCTGGCAGTCCGCGTCGTCGTTGCACGCGAGCGGGTCCCCCGGCGTCCACTCGTCCTCGTACACGTAGACCTTCGTGTCGTAGGAGGACGCGCAGAGGTCGATCTCGATGCAGAGCCAGCTCGTGAGGGTGAGCGAGTAGACCACGTCGGGGGACGTCGACCCGGTGTACGGGCAGGCCTCGTCGTAGTCGTTGAGGAACCCGCAGGTGTTCCCCGAGTCGATGAACTCCATGGGATAGGCAATCGGGATCGGAACGGCGTTCGCGATGTTCTCACCGCCGACGCGTCCCTCGTAGACCGGGGTCCCTGACGGGATGCCGCGTTTCTCGGGAAGCTCGTGGGACGTGCTCGACGCGGCGGCGAGAATCGGCGCGATCACGAGAATCACTGAGACAGCGATCGCAAGCCTCATGCTCCCTCCTCCAAGGGTGAAGGGAAGGGGGTCCGCGTCCCGCGCGGCGGCCCCTCGCGACGTCTGCGCGACTACCGGTAGAGCGCCTTGATCGTCCCCCAGCTCGCGCCATCGTCGGCGATCATCGTACCCGAGTACCCGTCGATCGACATCAGATAACGCGCGCCACACGCGACGCCCTCGAAGTCGGCCGGTCCGACCCAGAGCCACCACGTTCCGGGCGGGAGCGTCTCGGTAAGGAACGCTGCCGTGCAGATCGGTGCGGTCTCGTAGCTGTAGAACGTGGAGACCGGGCACCCGTCCCTCCCGTCGAGGATCCCGATCAGGACGTCGAACATAGCCACGCACTCGAAGACGATTTCCGTCTCCTGCTCGAGCACGATCTCGTACCAGTCGGTGTCGCGATGGCCCGTCCCGGAGACGTTGTAGGTCCCGCTGGTGCCGCAGACCTGGACCGGCCCGCTGCTCGGCGGGATCGAATGGAAGGCAGGCGGCTCGGTATTGCAGCCGCCGTTCCAGGTGTCGTTCAGGGGATCGATGCACTCGGGCTCCGCCTCGACGATCGCGTCCGGCGGGCACTCCGCGCACGGAGTCCAGCCCGTGACGAGGAGCTCGTAGTCCCCGCACTCCTCGCCGAACCCGTCGATCACGATGTAGTACGTGCTCGGCGGTCCCACGCCGAGCCCGGAGATGCGCGACTGGAACCCGAGCGGGCCGCAGTCGAACGCGTCGTCGACGCACGAGAGGGGACTGCCTGGTGTGTGTGCGTTCTCGTAGACGTAGAGCTTCGTGTCGTAGCCGGACGAGCAGAGGTCGATGTCGAGCCACTCCTCGACGGCCGGCGTGTAGGCGTACACGACGTCGGGGGCAGACGAACCTCCGAACGGACAGATCTCGTCGTAGTCGTCGACGAATCCGCACGTGTTGCCGCCGTCGACGAAGGGCAGCCCCGGAATCACCGTCGCCGTCTCGATGGTCTCCCCTCCCACGCGGCCTCGAGGCGGAGACTTCGGCGCCGGGAGGACGGGCTTCGCCGGCGGCGTCTCGACACTCGTCGGGGACTCCCCCAACGCGAGCGCCTCTCCCGACGCGAGCGCGAAGCAGAGAACCAACCCGCACACTGCGATCTTCATCCAGAACCTCCCCTGCTCCGGCTGCCGCTCAGGTCACGGGAACCTGGACCCCGGCAGAAAGAGCCGCCCCGCCGGACGAAGTCCGGCGGGGCGGCTGGTGTCACTACATCATACAAACCAGCGTTACGACCAGAGACTACCTGTAGAGAGCCTTGATCGAACCCCAGCTCGCATCCTCGACCGGCACGCAGGACTCGTACCCGTCGATGGTGAGGACGTAGTCGGCGTCGCACGGGATGTTGTCCCACACGAGCGAGGCAACGAAAACGCACCACGGACCCGGAGGCAGAATCTCGGTGTGGCAGATGGGGTCACACTCGACCGGGGTGGTCACGTAGCTGTAGAAACCGAGGCCATCGACGCAGCCCAGGCTCATGTCGACAAAACCCAGAAGCAAGGGGAACTCGGCATCGGCACAGATGGTGATGGTGTTCGTCTCACACGTCAGGTCCATCCAGTACCAGTCGGTGTCCTTGAGCGTGTTGTTGTCGAAGTTGCCACTCAGGCCGCAGTACGTGATGGTCTCGGCGCTCGGAGCAACGAAGGTGTACACATCGGGGATCGAGTTGCAGCCACCGTTGAAGGGGTCGGTGTAACCATCGTAGCACGGGCCCTCGCCCTCGTCGATGCCCTCAGGCGGACACTCGACCACGCAAGGCGTCGGGCAGTCGACCTGGGTGACGTCGAGAACGTAGTTGCCGCTGGCGCTGGAGTAGCCGTCAACGACGATGTAGTACGTGTGGCCGGCGTACAGAACCAGACCACCGATGAAGGATCGATAGGCCGTCGCGCAGTCCGCGTCGTCGTTGCAGGCGAACGGGTCGCCAGGCGTCCACTCGTCCTCGTACACGAAGACCTTCGTGTCGTAGAGCGACGGGCACAGGTCGATGTCGACGCACATGTCCTCGGCCGCGTAGTACGAATACACAACGTCCGGCGCAAACGAGCCCGAGTACGGGCAGACTTCGTCGTAGTCGTCGAGGTAACCGACGGTCGAGCCGGTGTCGCTGAACGGAAGCGCAACGATCACCGCGGCCGTAGCGATGTCCTCGCCACCCACCCTGCCATAGTCGGGCATCGCGGGCGGGACAATGTCTTCCTTGGCCATCGGGGTGTTGCTCGGCGAAGCGGCGAATGCCGTCGCGGCAACAAAAATCGCCAGCACTGCAAACGTAGCGAACTTCATGGTAGTACCTCCAAGTACAGAGGATAGGTCGGTGAACACACTCACAGCAAACGTGCGTGCGCCTTTTCCCCCTCCTTTCCAGCGCTGAGAACCGTACAGTCTTTGCGTTGTTGTCTGCGCGGCTCGCCTCTCCCTGCCCTGTCTGCCGACAGGCGCGAGCAAGTCGCGCTCGGCCCACTGACTGGATTGTAACATGATTTGAGTTCAGCTGTCAAGGAGAACTCACCAGCATACGGGCGAATCACGCTGAGCGCCTGAACGGTTTGCCGCCGGCAGGCGGCCGCACAGCGAGCTTAGCCGCTGACAGCCTGGTGTGATACCATAGGCTGGTCTCACTCGCCCAGTCCCGGGATAGGGATCCCGCACTCGACTGACTGACGCTCATTGCAACTGCTGACCGGCCGCACTCAGGCCCCACGGAGCCCATGGAAGACCTCCCCCGCTACAGCGTTCCCGCGTCCACGAGACGGGTCGAGGACGTCATCGACAGGAGCCGGTTCATCACGACGGTCGGACCCGCTGACACCGCAGAGGAGGCGCGCGGATTCCTCGACCGGATACGCGAGGAGTTCCCGGATGCCACGCACAACTGCTGGGCGTACGTGATCGGCCGTCCCGGGGACACGAGCAAGGTCGGAATGAGTGACGCCGGTGAACCCCACGGGACCGCCGGCCGCCCGATGCTGTCGGTCCTCCTGGGCGGCGGCGTCGGCGACGTCGTGGCCGTCGTCACGCGCTACTACGGCGGACGCAAGCTGGGAAAGGGAGGACTCGTGCGCGCCTACAGCGGGGGCGTGAAGAGAGCCCTGGACGGTCTTCCGGTCAGGGAGCAGGTCCAGTTGGTGAGGCTGAGCGTCACTCTCGATTACGCAGACGAGACGACACTCCGGAATCTCCTTGCCGAATTCGAGGCGGAGATCCTCGAGGCAATGCACGGGACAGCGGTAGCACTCACACTCGAGCTCCCGAAAGACCGCGTCGACGAGTTCCTTCTCGCAGTCTCCGGTCTGACGAGCGGACGCGCCCGCGTGGCGAACGACTGACGGAGCCGCGGAACTCCGGCCGCACCCGGCGCACCCGCCGGGACGCACCGGGCGCTTGACACGGCACGAGTCCTCAGGTAGGATGATTCACGCACGAGGAGAACTGGCCCTCGCGACGCGGCCGCGGAATTCTCGCGGCCTTCGTCGAGTCCACCTGCCGTTGTAGAGCCCGCGCCCGCCATAGGCCGAGCCGCGCCCGCGGCTCCAAAGCCGACGAGGTCGCCGCCGATGCCCGAGGACAAGTCCCAGAGGGTCACCATCAACTTCGAGTTCCGTCGCCAGCTCGACGGGATCGTCGGAGGGGACCACCACAACTACTGCTACCAGTGCGGAGCCTGCGTGGCCCAGTGTCCCGCCGCCCAGTACAACGACTCCTTCAACCCGCGCGCCATCCTCCTCGACACTCTTCTCGGTCGAGAGGACGTGCTTCTCACGAAGGACTCGCCGATCTGGCTCTGCACCAACTGCTACAGCTGCTACGAGAGGTGTCCGCAGGACGTGAGACCGATAGAGATCATCGTCGCTCTCAAGAACCTCGCGGTCGCGAAAGGCGTCGCCCCCGAGGCGGTCGCCACGATGACCGAGAACATCACGAGGGCCGGAGTGGCCGGTCTCATCACGCCGGCGGTGCAGCGAATCCGGGAGCGCCTCGGCCTTGAACCTCTCGGCGAGTATCCGGTCGAAGAGATGCTGAAGCTGCTCGAGGACTAGGGGACACACGATGAGACTCGCTCCGTTCTACGGCTGTATGATCCCGATCAAGTACCCGCAGATGGAGGCGGCGTTCAGACGGACGATGCCGAACCTCGGCGTCGAGCTCGTCGATCTCGACGGTTTCACGTGCTGTCCGGACCCGATCTTCTTCAAGACGAAGGGGGTCCTGGACTGGGTCACGGTGGCCGCCAGGAACCTCTGCGTCGCCGAGGAGAATGGCATCGACCTCGTCACGCTCTGCAGCGGCTGTACCGCCACCCTCAAGGAAGCTCGATTCCTGCTCGCGGAGGACGAGTCCCTCAAGGACCGCGTGAACGAGAGACTCAGGAAGATCGGGAAGGAGTACAAGGGAACGGTCAAGGTCGAGCACGCGGTCGTCGTCATCCGTGACGAACTCGGGGTCGAGAAGCTCAAGGAGTCGATCGTCAGGCCGCTCACCGACCTCAAGGTGGCGATCCACTACGGGTGCCACCTCCTGAAGCCGTCCCAGATCATGCACGTCGACGACGCCGACTACCCTTCGATCCTCGAGAACCTGATCCGCGCCATCGGGGCGACGCCCGTCGGCCACGACCGGACGCTGCTGTGCTGCGGCAAGGGATGCATGGACGACGACATGCCCACCGAGATGGTCTTCGACATCTTCACATCGATCAGGGACTCCGGCGCCGACGTCATGGGGCTCATCTGCCCGACGTGCTTCTCGTCGTTCGATCTCGGGCAGATCATGGTCGGAAGGAAGAAGGACACCGAGTTCGGCATCCCGGTCATCTACTACTTCCAGCTCCTCGGGCTCGCTCAGGGGCTCGCCCCGGAGGACATCGGCCTGAACCTCCACAAGGTGAAGGCGGACAAGGTCCTCGCGCGTCTCGGCGCGGGCACCGAGGCGCCCCCGCCCGCGGCCTAGCAGTTCCCGAGTGGCATACACAGTGAACCCGCCGCGCCCGAAAGGGCACGGCGGGTTCTTCTTGTGGGGCGGCGCTGGTCGGGGAGCCGGTCCGAGGGCGCGGTCCTCTTCGCGGGGTCGCAGCCGGAACTATCCCCTCATGCGCGTCAGGTCGTCCAGGTACGACAGCGGCGGGAACGTGATCGCTCCGAGGACGCAGATCGACGCGCAGAGGCTGCAGCCCACGACGCACGCGAACGGGTCCGTGACGCTGACGCTCTCCTGTGACCCGGAGTACGTGAAGACGCCGAATGCGCAGAACGACACGCACTTCTTGCAGCCGTCACACGCCTCTTCGTCGACGGTGGGATACCACTGGATCGCGTTGCGCGGAATCCCGCGCCACGTCATCGTGGCGCGCTTCTCGCCTTCCCCACCCCTCCACCGCTCGAGATGCCGAGTGAGCTCCCGGAAGATCGCTTCGCCGTAGAGCTCGCGTCGTCCGGGCGGGATGTAGTTCGCCCCGCTGACGCGCTCGAGGAGCTCCGCCTTCACGGCAGCCACGTCGGACAGGTCCCTACGCGCGAACTCGTCGAAGAGCGCGCCGAGACCGGCAAGACCCACGAGTTTGCCCTCGATGTCGACGAGGATCTCGTCGTTAGAATCTCTCGAGTCGTCCACGTTGTCCTCCTTCTGCCGCGAAGAGCACGGAGCGCGGACGTCAGTCCGATGAACACTCCGCCCCCGACCGGACGAGCCGTCCGGCGGCTTCGGTGACGATCTCCGCCACCTGGGTCGTGCATCCGCGGTACGCCAGGAGCAGGCGATTCCCCGCTTCCTCCTCGTCGCTGTAGTCGAGACCCATCGCGGACGCGACGATGTGGAGGTACTCCGGTCTCAGCTGATCCTCCGCCCCGACCGCCATGCGATAGGCGTTCCTCAGGTTCTTGAAGAACTCGAGCGCCCCGCTCAGGAAGACGAACTCGCCTCTGTGCTGTCTGTCGATCGCCGCCAGGGACGACAGAAGCGTCGAGTTCACGGGGTCCCACAGACGGCATGCCGCCTTGTACATGAGGAGGAGCATCAGGATGTCCCGCATGCCGCCCTTGCCGTCCTTGACGTTGTCCGCGGGCGTCCCCCTCTTTTCGGCGTCGCGGTGCCGCGACTCTATCTCCTCTCGCATGTGCGAGATGTAGTCCGCCGACATGTCGAAGACGAAGGGCTCGACGATCCTGCTTCGGAACTCGCGTTCGAATCTCTGAGTGCCGACGATCATCCGCGCCTCGAGCAGCTGCGACTTGTCGACGAACGCGTCCTCGCGTTCGATGGAGAGGAACTCAGCGAGCTCGTCGAGCGTGGTCACGTAGTGCCCGAAGTGATCGGCGAACCTGTAGTGCGGCAGGGTACCGCGTTTGATGATCTCCGCGTTCATCTTCGCGGCAATCCTGTTCGCGTACCCGCGGACCTCCTCGTTGCTCGTATTGAGCAGCATCATGAGGTCGAAGTCGTCGTCGTACGCCTGCTCCCGTCCGAGCCCACCGGTAGCGTAGATGGCCAGAAGATCGTGAGTCGCCACGCGGAACAGCGTGGTCTCGTCCACTTGCCTCCGGCAGATCTCGAACAGGTTCGCGAGGTAGGTGTCGGCAGTCTCCGTGAACTCCAAGTCGATCCGGGACGCCGGCGCCCCGCTCAGGGTCGCGAGCCCCATCCGGAAGAACTCGAGATCGTAGAACTCGCCGAGTCTCTTCTTCTTGGAGGTGGGGTCGTCCTCGCCATCCACCGCTGCGAGGACACCCCTCGACGTGTCGCGGAGAGCGTCCTGGTCTTCGAGCACGGTCAGGCAGGACGGGTAGTCCTCCCCCACGTGCTCGAGGAACCGCTTGAAGTAACGGCTGGTGCGCCCGTGAACGTCGACGAGACGCGCCAGTTTGTCTCGCCACAGCGCGACCTCCGGGTCCCAGACCTCCGTCGCCAGGAGCTCCGAGAGCTCCCGCGCAGAATCGGTCCCGACGTTGAGGAGGTAGCGGTTGACGAGCTGAGGACGTCTGTAGAAGAGCTCGATCACCTTGAGGGCCGCGTACGGCACGGTCCGGATCTTCGCCCGGAACGCGGCGTGGAGCTCCGTGAAGAGCGCGCCGCATCCCTCGCACGAGGCGTTTCCGGCGAGGATCACCAGGAACGCCATGACCGTTCCCGGCGCGTAGTCCGCGCACGCCGCGATGCTCTCCACGATCTTCTCCCGAGAGACCGGGGACACGGAATCGAGGTCCCCGAGATACCGTCTGAGCAGACGCCCGTCGTCGAGCGTGAGCATCTCGAGGATGTCGCGCCAGAACGTCGTGCCCTTGAAGAACGCGCTCCGCCTCGCGAAGTCC
>JALGVN010000080.1 GCA_025774645.1 bacterium | reverse complement strand
CGCGGAGCGCGGCGACAGACGCTCCTGGGAGGGGGATTGGGAGGTCCATCCGATCCTGCCGGGTCTCATGGGCTACCACGTCGAGTACTCGCGCGAGGCGAGGAGGCGCGTGACCTACACCGACTTCCCGGGCCACGGCGACCTCCGGAACGTGATTCGGCACGTGCTCGACATGGGAGCCGACGGGATCTGGTTCTATGCCTGGAATCACCCATGCGGCGGCGAGTCCAACCGCTGCGAAGGGACCGCGCGTCACTACTGGCGCGAGCCAGGCATCGCGTGGGCGCGCGCGGTCGAGGAGGAGCTCGAGGGGAGCGACCAGCTCATCGTGTCGAGGTCGCTGGGTGACCCGGGGGACGCGCCGGCGGGCGGTGCGACCGGAGGAACCGCGCCCAGACACGTCACGGACAGGCACGAGGCAGACGACGGCGCGAGCATCATCGAGGGGGACTTCGGCCCGGCCGCCTCGATCCAGTCCTCCGAGGACGACGCATGTCGGGTGACGGCGATGACGGCCGGAGACTTCGACGGGGACGGGGACGACGAGCTCGTGATCGCCTTCTCGGACCCGTCGCTCACGGCGAACTCCGTCTACCTCTGGGAGAACCCGGAACCGGGCGAGGCTCCCGGGGCGGGCGCGTGCTCGGACGGCGTTCGTCTCGCGACCGTCCGGGAGTACCACGTCACCGCGCTCGCGTCCGGCGACTTCGACGGGGACGCGGACGACGAGCTCGTCGTCGCGACGTCGAGATCCGATCGGCACACCGACAACAGGATCGACGTGTACGAGTACTTCTCCGGGTGGACGGGATCCGGGAGCCTCGGCGACCCCCTGACGATCCACCGGGGACGGGCAGCCGCGGGCTACGCGACCGCAATGGCGGCCGGCGACTTCGACGGAAGCGGCGCCGACGAGCTCGTGGTCGCGCTCTCGAACCACGGGCTCGACTCGAGCGAGATTCGCTTCGTGGACGGGCTCACGCGCGAGGCGTCTCCCCCGCCGTCGATTCGGACCCACCCGCCGGTCTACGAGTCCTCGTCCCTCCACGTCGCCGCCATGACGGCAGCCGACTACGACGGCGACACCCGGGACGACCTCGTCGTCGGGTGGAGCAGCGCGTCGGCCGGGCCGAGCGGCGCCGGGTCCCGCTTCGGCCGCTTCCCGTTCTCCGATCGGGGGCTCGAGGGACTCCGGAACGGGAGCCTCGGCAGGCCGCACGAGCTCGGAGCCGATCCGGCCTCCCACTTCCGGGCGACCGCGATGGCGAGCGGAGACTTCGACGGAGACGGGGACGACGAGACGCTCGTGGCGCTGCACAACGAGGAGCTGAACGAAAATGCGATGTACTTCATTGAGGACGCGGCCTCGGGAAATCCGTGGATCTCGATCGTGGTTCCGGCGGAGTACGCCTCCCATACTGTGACGGCCATCGCCGCGGGCGATTTCACGTCTTCCGACCTCGAGGAGTGACCCTTTGCCGTACGGCGTGTTCCTGATCCAGGCGCTCATCATCTCACTCTCGGGAGTGATGGCTCCGGGACCTCTCACGGTCGTCGTCGTCGGAAAGGGGGCGCGCTCCCCCAAGGCCGGGGCGCTCATCGCGCTCGGGCACGGCGTCGTCGAGTTCCCGCTCATGGCGGCGATCGTGGTGGGTCTGGCTCCGTTCTTCCAGCGCAACACGTTCGCCGCCACGGTCGGCTTCGCCGGAGGTCTCGTCCTCATGTGGATGGGGCTCGAGATCCTCCGGTCGCTCCGGGGCGGTCAGGCCGTCGAGCGCTACCGCGAGGTCTCCCCTTTCATGGCCGGCGTCCTCATGTCGGCCGCGAACCCCTACTTCATCGTCTGGTGGGCCACCGTCGGCGCGACCCTCGTCCTGTCGGCCTGGCAGTACGGCGTCTGGCAGTTCGTGCTCTTCGGCGTCCTCCACTGGTCCCTCGACCTCGTCTGGGACTGGTTTCTCTCGGCGGCCTCGTATCGGGGAGCGAAGGTGCTCGGCGAACGCTTCCTCCTCTGGGTGAGTCTGATCTCCGGGATCGTCCTCCTCTTCTTCGGGGGCAGGTTCATCATCGACGCCGTCGGCCGGTTCAGGGGCGTCTGAGTCCCCGCTCTCTCGGCCCCTGCCGAGGGAACAATCACCGGGGACGATACCGCGCAACTCTCAGCCCACTCGTAACTTCGCGCTATCTTTAGGTCCCTTGATATGTTATGATTATAATGTAGGGGCGCGTCGGCACCCCGCGAGAGCGGATACGAACATCCCGAGGAGGTCTTACGACATGCAGAGGTTCATCCAGAACGGAGCATTGGTCCTGACCGCGGCGGCGCTTCTCGTGGCCTGCGCGGCCGGGGCGGACGAGGCGGCCCGGCCGAGGAGCATGGCCGAGATCATCGAAGGCGACGCCTACCTCCCGATCGGGCTAACGGCGGAAGAGGAAGGGATGCTCGACCTGATCGGCCGCGACCACACGCGGACTCCGCCTGCGTCCACGCCGGTCAGGCAGCCGGGCGAGTTCGAGCCGATGACGGGGATCATCGTCCGCTATCCGTTCGGGAACCCCACGAACCTCCTCGTCGAGTACGCCGAGGACACGACGCTCTGGGTGATCGTCGCAAACACCTCACAGCAGGCGACCGTCGAGAGCATCCTCTCGAGCGCGGGCGCCGACATGGACCACGTCGAGTACATCATCGCCTCGACGAACTCCATCTGGACCCGGGACTACGGACCCTGGTTCATCTTCGACGGCGACGGCATGCAGGGCATCGTCGATCCGGAGTACAACCGCCCCCGTCCGCTCGACGACGTGATCCCGAGCGTCATCGGCGGACTCTGGAGCATCCCCGTCTACGGCATGCCCACCATCGAAACCACCGGCGGGAACTACATGACCGACGGGAGGGGGATCGGGATGTCGACGCGCCTCGTTCTCGACGAGAACCTGTCGCTCTCGACCGCCGAGCTCGACTCGATCATGCGCGACTACACCGGGATCGAACGCTACGAGCACTTCGACTACGTGCAGCTCGGAGGCATCCACCACATCGACTGCTGGGCGAAGCTCCTCTCCCCCTCGAAGATCCTGATCGAAGAGGTTCCGCCGACCCACGCGGATTACGCACGGACGGAGGCGAACGTCGCGTACATCGCATCGCTCTCGAACTGCTACGGACGACCCTACGAGATCGTGAGAGTCTACACACCCAACAGCGAGCCCTACACGAACTCGCTCATCGTGAACAACAAGGTCTACGTCCCGCTGTACGGGACGGCCTGGGACGACGACGCGATCGTGAGCTACCAGGCCGCGATGCCGGGCTACGAGGTTCTCGGGTACACGGGGTCGTGGTACAGCGACGACGCGATCCACTGCCGAGCGATGGGCGTCACCGATCGCTTCATGCTCGAGATCGACCACACGCCGCACTTCGACACGGCGAGCACGAGAGACGACTACCGGATCGAAGCGACGTTCATCGACCACAGCGATGCGGGAGTGAAAACCGACTCGCTCTTCGTCTACTGGAAGATCGCGGGGGCGCCCGCGTACACCGAGCTCGCGATGACCGAGTCCGTGGGGAGAACCGGCGCCTACTACGCTGACCTTCCGGCACAGGACGTGGGTACCGTGCTCAACTACTACGTCTGGGGCGCCGATAACTCGGACCGACGCGAGTCGCATCCCTACATCGGGTCCCGCGACCCGCACGAGTTCGAGGTCGTGATCGACACCGCGCCCCCGGAGATCGTCCACGAGCCCATCGGAGACCTCTCCGCCGCCGGGTGGCCGCCGACCGCTCTGGCCACCGTGACGGACGACCTCGGTGTGGGAGCCGTCACGCTCGAGTCGTGGATCGAGGACGTGCAGCAGTCGGACGTCGAGCTCGCGCGGAACGAGGGCTCGTTCTCCTACGAAGGCGTCTTCCCGGGTCTCGCGGTCGCGGGAGACGTGGTCACGTACCGCATCACGGCCGAGGACCAGGCCGTGCCTCCGAACGTCACCTACGACCCGCCCTCGGGCACGCACGAATTCAGCGTCGTCGACGCGATCACGGCGGTCATCTGGGAACCCGACCCGAGCCCGATCTCGGGCGCCGCGATCGCCGCGCTCCTCGACACGAGGGAGATCACGCACGACTACACGACCACGACTCCGAACTTCGACGAGTACGAGGTGGCGTTCATCTGCCTCGGCGTCTACTCGCAGAACTACTCGCTGAGCACGGCCGAGGCCAACGCGCTGGTGGACTTCCTCGATGCGGGCGGCAGCGCCTACATGGAGGGCGGAGACTGCTGGGCCTACGACTCGGCCCGCACGATCTACAACCCGTACTTCGGCGTCAACGGGACCAGCGACGGCTCGGGCGACCTCCTGACCGTCGAGGGACTCGACGGAACGATGTGCGAGGGCATGAGCTTCGCCTACACAGGCGCCAACAGCTACATCGACCACATGATGGCCGTCTCGGGCGGCGTCAAGATCTTCCGGAACCCTGCCGACACCGCGGGGTGCGGTGTCTCGAACGACACGGGAACCTACAGCACCGTGGGCTGCTCGTTCGAGTTCGGCGGTCTCGTCGACGGAGCGTCGCCGAGCACGAAGTCCGAGCTCATGGACGACTACCTCGAGCACTTCGGCATCACGGGAACCGGCATCCCCGGCGACGAAGAGGTCGCTCCGCGGTTCGCGCTCGAGCAGAACACGCCGAACCCGTTCAATCCGGTGACGACGATCGCCTTCGAGCTCCCCTCCTCCGGTGAGGTCGAGCTCGCGGTCTACAGCGCCTCCGGCCGCCGGGTGGCCACGCTCGTCGACGGCGACGTCGTGGCGGGCATGCACGCGGTCACGTGGCGCGGCCGCGACGAGGCCGGGAGGCGCGTGGCGAGCGGCGTCTACTTCTTCCGCCTTACGCGAGGAGGCGAGAGCATCACGCGGAAGGCCGTGCTGCTGAAGTAACCGCAAGAGCCGCTGTCGAATCACTCCGAGCGCCCCGCCGGGCACGCCCGGACCGATCCCATCTCAGCTCTGAGACGCCCTGTCACCGTCGGTGACAGGGCGTTTTCACAGGCCGCCCCGTCGGTGCGGAAGACCCTCCCGCGACCCCGCCCAGACCCCCCGGAGACCGCCGATTCGGGGGTCTTCTCCGTCCAGGCATCGATAATGCAACGTCTCCACGGGACAGGCTGTCTCCCTGCGCCGGACGGGTGTGGTCCGGCCGTGAACGTCTGGCTCGACGCCGGAGGATGCGGGTGCACGCGAACGGGACGCTGCGTGAAGGACGGGTGCTCAAGCTCTCGACGGCCCTGGCGGTCGTGATGATCACGGCGCTCGTCGTGCGCCTGGTCTTCTGGGTCGCCGTCGTCGGCTTCGACACGACGGGATGGGGCGACGAGCCGGACTACCACACCATCGCCTCATCGATCGCGGCGGGAGAAGGATTCCGCGGGCTCGAGGGCGTCCCCACGGCGACGCGTCCCCCGCTCTATCCAATCGCGCTGGGAGGGCTCTACGGTCTGACGGGCCCCCGGCCGGACGCCGGTCGCGCGCTCCAGGTCGCGCTCGGTGTCCTGATCGTACTCTTCGTCTACCTCCTTGCCGCGCGCCTCTTCACGAAGAAGGTCGCGCTCATCGCGGCCGGTCTCGCGGCCGTGAACCCGGGACTCATCTACCTGAGCGCGCTCCTGATGACGGAGAATCTCTACATCCTCCTCCTGCTCGGCCTATTCCTGGTCGTGGTGGACGACCTCGCGTCCGGGCAGGTCAGGTACGCGCGGTTCGCCGCGGGTGGCGTGCTCGCGGGTCTCACGTGTCTCGCGCGGCCGACCGCGTTCGTGTTCGCGCTGGCGATCCCCGCCCTCGTCCTCTCGGGCGGGAGGGAGGATCTCAAGCGCCGCGTCAGGGCGAGTGCCCTCTTCCTCGTGCTCGCGCTCCTCGTCATCGCCCCGTGGACAATCAGGAACCGCGCCGCGCTGGGCGAGTGGGTGACGTTCACGACCCACGGAGGGATCACCTTCTACGAGAGCAACAACCGTCTCGTGAACGACGTCCCGGCCTTCCGGGGCGCCGTCGTGCTGCCGAGGACCGCGGTGCCGCGCTGGGACGAGCTCGCGGACCTCGACGAGGTCGAGCTCGACCGGCGCGCGTGGGAGATGGGACGGGAGTTCGTCCGGGAGAACCCCGAACTCCTCCCCCGCATGGCAGGCTGGAAGCTCGCCAGGTTCTGGAGATTCGACAGCGGCCTCAGGCTCCGGCCGACGACCGACGCGATCGCGGGACAGCCGGGTGTCGCCTCGCTGGTCTCGAGCGTCGACTTGGGGTTCCTCTACTGGGCGGTCGTGATCCCGCTCTTCCTGCTCGGTCTCGCTGCGACGTTCCGGTGGCGACGCGATCTCCTGCTTCTCTACTCGGTGATCGTCGTCCACACGCTTCTCGCTGTCGCCTTCCACGGGTCCATTCGGGCGAGGGCGCCCGTGGAGCCGGTGATCACGATCTTCGCGGCCGCCGCGGTCATCTGGGTGCTCGATGCGGTCACGCGGCGCAGCCGCCGCGCAGCGTTGGAGCGTGTCGGCACCAGGTCGCCCTCTGATTCCGAGGACGTCCGCTAGCGCCGCCTCCACGGCGTTCCCCAAGCACGCCCCTCCGCTCGAGGTCGCGCCGCAAGGCGCGGCCCCGAGTGACGATACCCACACACCCCTGACATGCTACAATGGATCTGACAGGGCTGGCGCCTTCCGCTCGCGGCTGCCGTCCGATTCCCGCATCATCGGAGAACCCCGAGAACGGAGACGACCGGATGACACGACGCCTGCCTGGGTGCCTCGTCCTCGTGGCCGCTGCCGCGATGCTCTGTCCCGCGGCCTCTTCGGCCGACCCGCCCGATGACCGATACGAGAACACGTTCCAGAAGGACTTCGTCATGGACGCACCGTGGCGGGTGAAGGACGCCTCGACGCCCATCCCGGTGACGATCGTGCTCAAGGACTGCGACGCGAACGACATCCGCGAGCTGCACTGGATCCGCTGCCGGGACGTGACGGCAGGCGGGGTGCTCCTCTGGAACCACGACTTCGGAGACGAGGAGCTGGGCGACGACCCGTGGGAGGCGAACTTCTGGACGTACGTGACGACCGTCACGGAGGGCCACGCTGCGCTCCCCGACGGGACGCCGCTCACGCCCGCGAACCTCGGGTACGCGCCGGGCGACGCGATCGACCTCGAGGTCAGCGTCTACTACAAGGACGACTGGTTCAACTACACGGAGACGCGGTATCTCCGCGTCCACGTCGCGCACGAGGCGTGGCCGTGGCCCGACGGATGGTACGGCGGGGACACCCACTACCACACGATGTACACGAACAACATCGCGGAGTTCGGAGCGCCGGTGCCCGCGGTGGCGGCGGCCGCGGAAGCCGTCGGGCTCTCCTGGATCACCCTGACCGACCACTCGTGCGACATCGACGAGACAGGCGACGGATCGTACTCCTACGGGACGAGCCAATGGGAGTACACCGTGCAGGACGAGTCGGGGATCGAGACGTGGTATCGCGACAACTCGGCGATCGGGACGACCTGGGACGTCCTCGGCGAGGAGGTCGCGCTCTTCTCCTCCCCCGATCTGCGCCTCGCGCGGGGAGTTGAACTGAACGCCGCGTCGGTCGACGCGAACTCCTACGGGAAGACGCTCCACTGCCTCATCGTGAACGACGCCTACATCGATTCGCCGCTCTCCGGCGCGTTCGGCGAGCGGCCCGTCGTGCCGTCCCTCCCGGATGCGCTCGGACTCGTCGGACCCGCGGGCTTCGCCTACGCCGCGCATCCGCTCTCGGACCTGAGTACGGAGTGGGGCGGGCTCGACTGGGGTGTCAACGGGACACTCTGGGGGAACGAGGACCTGGCGACCGCGCTCGGATACGACTCGTTCCGGGGTCTCCAGGCCTTCAACACGAGGACCGCGCTCTTCTCTTCGGATCAGAGCGACCCCTGGCCCGACTTCGACGCCGGCGTCACGCCCGGCGTTCCCTACCCCGTCGAGCTCCTCGAGGGCATCGCGCTCTGGAACCAGCATCTCGCAGCGTCGCTCTCGCCCCTCCGTAAGGTCTTCCTCGCCGGGGGGAGCGACGCGCACGGCGACTTCAACTACGCCACACACCTCGCGCTCGACAGCTACGCGACCGACAACGCGATCGGCAAGGTCCAGACCGTCGTCCTCGTCCCGGGTCCGTACGGCCCCGGCAGCCTCCCCCCCACGTCCGAGATTCTCGCCGCGTTCGGGGCCGGACGCTCGGTCGTCACGGACGGGCCGTTCGTTGAGATCGGCGTCGACGGAAACGACGACGGCGATCTTCTGGACGAGGAAGATCTCACGATCGGCGAGGACGCGGCGCTCGACGCATCTCAGGAGACCGCGATGACGGTCCGATGGGCGTCGACGCCCGACTTCGGCCCCGTGGTCTCGCTCGAACTCCTCGTGATCCACGGGACGGGTACGTCGACGGCGCTTGCCCTCGATCCCTCCGCGGTCGGCGAGGGTTGGTCGGGCGAGCGGACGGTCGACCTCCTGGAACTCGGGCTCTTCGGGGAGACCTGCTTCCGGGCCCAGTGCCGAACCGACCGAGGCGACGGTTCGTTCCGCGCGTACACCAACCCCATCTGGATCGACCTCGACGCCACCTCGGTCGCCGAAGCCGACGAGACTGGAAGCGCGCTCGGCCTGACGGTGGGAACGAACCCGTTCCGGGAAGGGACGGTCGTGTCGTTCGCGGTTCCGGCGGCGGGCGGTGCGGAGCTCGGCATCTACGACGCAGCGGGCAGGCTCGTGAGGCTTCTCCACTCGGGCGCCGCCGCACCGGGCGCTCACGAGCGGACCTGGAACGGGACCGACGGGGACGGCCGCCGCGTCGCGGCCGGTGTCTACTTCGTGCGGCTCCGGACGGACGCGGGAGCCGTGTCCAGGAAGGTCGTCCTTCTCAGATAGGACGCGAGGAACCTCACGCAGCCAGATGCCAACAACGAGCCGCCCCCGCAGACATGCGGGGGCGGTTTCGCTTCTCGAACCAGAGAATGGGTCGCACCGGCGCGAGCCGGCCGACCTCCTGCGTTGCTCCTACTTCAGGAGCACCATCTTCACCGAATCGTCGAACCGGGCGGCCTCCATCCGGCAGAAGTACACCCCGGACGCCGCCGGCACTCCACGGTCGTCGCGGCCGTCCCACACTGCCGTGTGGTAGCCCGCATCAACCTCGCCGTCGACGAGAGTCCGCACCAGCTTCCCGGCCACGTTGTAGATCTTGAGGGCCACCGGTCCGTCCTGCGGCACCCCGTACGAGATCGTCGTCACGGGGTTGAACGGGTTCGGCCAGACGCCCCTGAGAACGTGGCCCGCGGGCGTGATGTCGTCGCCTTCCTCGATGCCCGACGCCACCTCCGGCGTCGTCAGGTAGAT
>JALGVN010000315.1 GCA_025774645.1 bacterium | reverse complement strand
GCCTGTGCCGGACGAACTCACCCTTCATCCTCGCGAGGCGCACCTGCTGACCGTTGAGCTCCGCGACCACGGTCGGCGACCAGTACTCCGGCACGCCGGCCAACTCGTCCTCGATGTTGATCTTGTTCATCCTGGTCCCCTCGTGAGTCGTCGACGTACGCGCGTCGGTTCAGTCGCGAGGCCGCTCGAGGTTCCGGACGTTACTGAGATACGCGACGACCCGCGTGTCGGAATCTGCCGGGTACTTGAAGCCCAGCGCGTCCCCGACCTCAACGGCGATACTGCGGAAGAACGCCACGGTCGCGAGGAGCGCGTCCCAGTTCTCAGTGATGCCGCCTCCGGCGTAAGTCCGTTCGAGTTCGGACCACATACGATCCGGAAGGAAGTCCTTCAGTCCCTTCCCGTAGGCCCGGACGGAGACGTTCCAGTCGCGGTCGATCCCGATCCGCCACTCCAGCATCTTCCGGAGGTTCACCTGCTTCATCGCGTGGTCGAGGTTGTACTTGGCAGGCAGGAGATCGCCCCGCCAGAGGTGCTTCGCGACGTAGGTCGCCTCGTGGAAGAACTCCTCGACCAGCCCGAGGTACTCCTGCTCGCTCGGGGGCTTCGGAACGAACGCGGTGTGTGTCGGGGCGTCGAGCCCACGTGCGAGGTCGTCCTTGTCGAGCAGCACCCTGTAACCGACGTCGAGGTCGTCGGGAAGCTCCGAGCCGGCCGCCACCCGGTTCAAGACGCCCGCCGCGCACACGGTGAAGTCGATCTTGAGACCGTCCTCGTACTGCGTGATGTAGGCGAAGCTCTCGCCGCCCTCGACAGTCCTGATCGGGTCGCGGTAGAGCGCCAGTACGGATCCGAAGTCGCCGAGCCATGCGCGGTCCTCGAAGAACGGACCGACGTCGTCGACAGCGACGATGACGTCGTAGTCGGAGAAGGGATCGACGACGGCGCCGGGACTCGCGCGCGTGCTCGTCAGGATCATCGCGCGGACGGCATCACGCTCTTCGCCCCATCGGACGAGACGGGCCATGACCTCTTCGTTGCCTGGTGGGTCGAACATGATCCGCTCCGGGAGCGTCGTGATGCGTCAGACCTTCTCACCCGCGTCGAATTCCTCGCGGGTGAGTCCGAACAGGACGTCGTCGCAGTACTCGCCGTTTAGGAACCACCGCCTCCTCACGCGGCCCTCATGGGAGAACCCCAGCTTTTCGTGGAGCCGGATAGAGGCTTCGTTCGTGGCAATGCAGGCGGAGTTGCACTTCTGGAACCTTCGCTCCCGGAACCCGTACCGGAGAAGGACACGGACGGCGTCCTCGGCGAAGCCCTTCCCCTGGTGCTCGCGGTCGGTGACCACGCCGAAGCTGAAGATCCCGTTCTTCCGGTCCCGGCTGTGCAGGGAGATCCCCCCGACGGTCTCTCCGTCGAGGTTCTCGACCATGAAGACGACCGCCCCGTCCGCCTCCTTGCAGCCGACCCACTTCAGAAGCGACGTCCTGAGTTCCTCTACGGAGGTGGGCAGCTCGATCCCGAGCTGGAGGAGCTGCCGGGACGGGCTGTCGAGCGAGGACGCGAAGGCGTGCTCCGCGTCGTCAACGCTCAGGGGGCGCAGCCGCACCTTGTCGCCCTGCCAGAAGTACCGCGAGTAGTCGAGATCGTGTCCGCTCATGTTCGCTCCCTGGGTCTGCTCCTCTCAGCTGAGCCTCCGTCAACTCCCGCAAGCATACCACGCCCCCGGGAGAGGACGTCAAGCGGCCCTGCCCGCGGGTGTGCCTGTGCCTACGCCTTGGGTTGGAGTGTCTTCTCCATCAACATCGTCCGCCGACCTGAGAAGACGCCTGAGGTGTGGTCCTTGTGGCCGTCGACCCGCATGCCCAGCGCCTCGTAGAAAGGCACCGTGGCCGGGGTCGTACCGAGGGCGACGGTCTCGAAACCCGCAGCCCTGACGGCCTCCACCGCCGCCTCGAAGAGGGCGCGGCCGATGCCCTCCCGGTGAGACGCGGGATCAACGTACAGCTTCGTGATGAGATTCCCCGAGACCGCCACCATCCCGAGCAGCGACTCACCCCGACACGTCACGAGGTACTGCTGCTCCCTGGACTCTCGCTGCACGGTCTCGAGCGAGCCGCGCTCCTCAATAAGGAACCCGACCTGCTCCGCAGTGTACCCTTCCGGCTCGGCGATCCAACGGTAGCACGCACAGAGGAGGTCGCTCACGGCCTGCTCGTCTGCGGCCGTCATTCCGCGAATGGTCATCGTCTTCCTCTGAGGGTGACGCCTAGCGCCGCGCGATGAGCACGACGGCGAGGGTTATGGCGATCCCCGCTATCACGATGATCATGATCATGGAAGTTCCCAAGAGCGGTCTCCCGGCGCCGCGGTCCGGCTCGCGCGAACGCGCGCTCCCCGGCTAGTCCGCCCGCTCGATCCAGACGTCCCGATCAGCCAGCAGCTCCAGGGACCCGTCCCCCGCCGTCACACCGACCACCACGTCGACGAAGATGTGCGGTCCCCACTGGGGCAGGTCGGCGGCTCGACGGATCTCCACGTGTGGAGGCCACCCCGGCTGCTCCGGCTCCACGAACGCCGTGGCTGCGACGTTGTCCCCGTCGATCACCCAGATGTACGCGAGGTGTACGCCCGCCGGTATCGCAAGCGAATCGGCCTC
>JALGVN010000079.1 GCA_025774645.1 bacterium | reverse complement strand
TCTCCCTCGAGTCGGTGATCCTGAGGTTCTTCGACCCGCGCTCCGCCGTGGAGCACATCTCGCCTGGACAGCGCGTCGAGATACTCCTCGCGTGTCACCTCGCGATGCTCTACGTCCGGGTGAAGACCAGGAGCTGGCCGCGCGCGATCGGCACGTTCTTCGCAGTCTACGGCATCGTCGCAGCTCACGGCGTCCTCCCGAGCGTCTTCGCCAGGCTCGCGTGGCTCGCGACCGAGGGGACGAAGGTTGCGCCCGCCGTCGCGTACGACGCCGCGTTCAAGGCCGGCGGCATGATCGTCGAGGAGTCGAGGAAGCTCGCGATCGTCTTCCTCGCGACGACCACGACGCTCGGGTGGGCGGCCTTCCGACGGTACGCGCCCGGGGTGACGCGCGCGGTATGCGCGAACGTGCGGCCGCTCCGGTCGCTCCACTACGTCGGAATGACGGCGTTCGGGATCGCGATCGCCTGGGCGATCTTCTCGCGGGCGGGTGTCGCACTCGGCGGCGCGGGCGACTACCTCGCGATCGTCGGAGCGCTCGCGGCGACCTTCTTCGCCTTCCAGGCCTCCGTCTGGCTGAACGACCTCTTCGACCTCGAGGCCGATCGGATCGCAGAGCCCCGGCGCCCGCTTCCCACGGGCGCGGTCGCCCGCACCGTCGCCGTGCGGCTCGCTGTCGCGTTCACCGCGGCCGCCCTCCTCTTCGCTCTCAACGTGAAGTACGCCACGTTCCTCACGCTCACGCTCGCGCTCGTCGTCTCGTTCCTCTACTCGGCGCCGCCGCTGAGACTGAAGAGGTTCCCGATCGCCGGAACGCTGACGCTCGGGGCCGTGTCGCTCCTGGCGGTCCTTGCCGGGTTCTCGGTCCTGGCGGAGGAGCGAGCGTTCGCCCTCTTCCCCGCCAGGCTCGGCTGGCTCCTCGTGCTGTCGTTCGGTGCCGCGTTCGCCGCGAAGGATCTCAAGGACTCGGAGGCCGACGGTGCCACGGGAACGTATTCTCTCCCGGTGCTGCTCGGTCCGGCGCGAGGAAAGGTCGCCATCGCCGTGCTCGTGTTCGTCGGCTACCTGCTCGTGCCGCTCCTCCTGCCCTACGCGTGGCTCGGTTGGACGGCGCTCCTGGCAGGCAGCGCGAGCGTCGCGCTCGTCTACCTGTGGAAGAGGCCCCGCGTCGACCGGGTGCTCCTTGTTCTCTACCTCGCGTTCGCGCTCCTCACGGCGATCGCGGTGGTGCGAGACGTCGAGGCGCTCACGGGCAGAAGCGATCCGCTCATCGACGCGAAGTCGTCGGGGTTCGCGGCCGCGCGGGCGCGGGCCGCCGGCGACTGGGAGGTGGCGGCGCGTGCGTACGCGAGGGCGGCCGAGATTCAGAGCGACGACCCGAGGCTCCTCGAGCTCGCGGGGGTCGCCCTCGTCGAGAGCGACGAGCCCGAGCATGCTCTGCGCTTCCTCGAGCGATCGCTCCGGCTCGACCCGTCGTCGCCCGTCGCGCGCGAGTACCTCGCCGCGGCCGCCGCCCGTGAGGGACGCGGGGACGACGCCCGGGAGATCCTGTCGGAAGCGGTCCGCGAGAGAGTGAGGCCGGGGATCATGATCGCGCAGCTCGGGGAGCTCGATCTCGCAGCCGGCGACGCCATCACGGCGGCGACGCGGTTCGGGGACGCGCTCTCGGTCGGGAGACCGGACGTCCCCGGGAGGATCAGGCTCGGGGACGCGCTCCTCGCGGCGGGCGACGCGGCGGCCGCGAGGCGCGAGTACGAGGCCGTCGTCTGGAGGCGGCCATCGTCGCCCGAGGCCAGGGACGCCCTGGGGCGCCTCTTCCACGCGGAGGGGGAGCTCGACCGCGCGCTCGAAGAGCTCCGCGAGGCGACCGCGCTCGCTCCCGAGGTCGCCGTCTACTGGAACAACGTCGCGGTCGTCTACCGCGGCCTCGCGATGTACACGCTGGCGCTCGAGGCGCTCGAGACGGCGACCGGCCTCGACCCGAGGCTCGCCGACGCCTACTACAACCGCGGGCGCGTGTTCGCGGCGCTCGGCAGACAAGGAGAAGCGAGGAGGCAGTACCTCCTCGCTCTCGAGATCGATCCGGGATTCGCCCCGGCACGGAGCGCCCTGGACGAGCACCTACCCGACGGCGGCCTGCTCGACTAGATCTCCCCCCGCGTACCTTCGCGACACCAATCCACAGATGATGTAGAGGATCGCCGGCACCAGGAAGACCGCGAAGGCCGGAGACTCGAGCGGATTCTCTCGCATCAGGATCAGGAAGACCGCCATGCACGCCGCGGCGACGATTCCGCCGAGAAGCTGCCACCGCCATCCCAGCGCGAGCCCTACCATGACGCCGATCGGGAAGAGCGCGAACTCGGGGCCGGGCGGACCACCGTCACCCTGCGGGTTGATCGCGTAGCCGATGATGAAGAGCCCCACGAACAGGACGAGGGTCGCAGCGAGGATCCTCGCGGTCCAGAGGAGCACTCTCAGGCCGCGCGGCTGAACTCGAGCACTGCTTTCCGTGAGACGTCTCCCCCCGGCGACCCGGCCGGTCGCTCACAGGTCTGACCGAAGTCCACCACGAGAGCGGAGTCCCGTCCGCTCACTCGGTCGGATCGAGGTCGTCGACGTCGACCGGTTCCGTCTCCAGGAGCTCTCCGATCATCTGAACGGTCTCTTCCGAGGGTTCCCAGTACGCCGCCATCTCGTCCGTGATGTCGACGAGCTCGACAGAGGGACCGTGGTAGAGAATGTCGCTGTCGATGATGTCGACTCCCGCCGCCTGCGCGATGCCGGGCAGCGCCTCGAGCATCCGCTCGAGAATGTCATCGATCGGGTCCTCGCCGAAGACCTGACGGTGCATCCGGTCCTGCTGGGCGGCGGCTTCCTTGCCGATCTCCGCCACGAGCGCCGTGTCCTCGGCCTCCTCCGCTTCGGAAGCCCGCCTCCGGAGGTCGCCCACCCAATCCTGGAACGCGTCCGAGCGGCCCCACGCGAGCGCCACGGCCCTCGTGTTGAACGTCCCGACGCGAATCTCCGCCCCGTCGTCGGCCGAGCAGCCGGTCGCGGCGACGAAGCACGCCGCGACCACGCACGTGAGCATCGCTGTGAACAGACGTGCCTTCATGATCCCCTCACCTTTCCTGCGGCGCGATCACGCCGCGTCATCTACGGCCTCTTCTACGTGAGCGTCGTCCGAGCCGCCCTCCGGCAGGAGCAGGAGAACTCCTGAGAAGACGAGCGGAAGCGGCAGCAGGAGCAGGACGGAATACTGCTGACCGAACCCTCGATTCGACGCGATGACGAAGAACCAGAGCGTCGCGAGGCCCGCGAGGAGGATGATCCCTCCGGCTACCTTCGGCCAGAACCTGCTCGCGACGGCGCTCCCGATCACGGCGAGAAAGGGCAGACCCTCGACGAGCGACATCGGCGAGAACCCGTGAGACGCGAGCACGAAGAGAAGCCAGGCTCCTCCTGTTACGTACGCGACCAGACGACCCGCGAGGTGGCGCGCGCGGCTGTGAACCTGGAGCATCGCGAACTTCACGAACCCGGCCACTGTCAGAATGAGGAGCGCGTGCTGCGGTGGCTCCTCGCCGTCGAGGACGCCGACCTTCACGACGACGATCCCCGCGATGAGCATCGCGACGAGGAACGCGATGTGACTCGAACGGTACGACGCGTGCATCTGCCGCTCGTCGCGATCCTCGAGCGTCTGGAACTCCCTGAGCACCGGCCGCGCGAACGCGAGCCCGAGGAGCCCGAGATAGAGGAGCCTGTCGACGAGCACGCCGAGAAGCACGAAGACAACGGCGTAGACGACGAGTCCGACGATGAGTGTCCGCGTGCTGGTTGGTTTCACGAACGGTACCTCCGCCGGCGCGGCCGGTCCCCTACTCCGCTTCCTCAAGGAAGAAGACCTCCTCGACGGGAAGCTCGAAGACCCTCGCGATCCGGATGGCGAGCGCGACCGACGGGTTGTACTTCCCACGCTCGATCGCGATGACGGTCTGCCTCGCAACGCCGAGACGCCCCGCGAGCTCCTCCTGCGTCATCTCCCCGTGGAGGAACCTGAGCTTCCTGACCTGGTTTCCGACCCTGTCTCTCATGCGGGCTACACTGGCAGGTCCCGTTCCGGATGTCAAGTATTGATTACATTTTGTAATGTACTATTGACTTCCTGGAGTCGCGGGAGGGCTCGCCGGAGTGGTTGCGGACCCGGTGCAGGCCCCATAGAGGCCTTCAGGAGCCTGTTCTTACCATCTGACGAACGTTCGGAGACGCGACGCCCAACACGGGGACGAATCGACCCGAGTTCGTCACGTGTGGACCGTCTGTCGACGCCGCGTTCCGGGTGCGTCAGGGCGGTGCGGAGCCCCCTCGGGTGTAGTAGACTGACTGCGGAGCCAGTATCAGGGCCGACCCTGCGGACCCGTCGGCCGTCCCACGAGGAAGCGAGGAGATCTATGCCCGACACCATCACGAGGCTCAGGGAAGAGCGAGAGAGACTGAACGAGAAGGTCCTTCAGGCGAAGAACCTCGGCATCAACAGGTTCTTCGCGCTCGACGAGAGGGTCTACGAAGCGGGCGCGCTCGACACGCGGACCAAGGAGCTCCTGGGACTCGTCGCGTCGGCGGTGCTCCGCTGCGACGACTGCCTGGGCTACCACCTGACCCGCTGCGTCGAGGAGGGCGTCGGGGACGAGGAGATCCTGGAGGCCCTGAACGTGTCGCTCGTGGTGGGAGGCTCGATCGTCATCCCCCACCTGAGGCGCGCCGTCGACTGGCTCGACGAGCTCCGCGTCGAGGAGAAGGCGAATCGGGTGTAGCCGTGCCGCGTCGCGGCCCGGACCATCAGAGGAAGAGAGAAGCGGGACGACCGAGGTCGTCCCGCCTCTGATTTCACGCCGTGAAGTCCGCCGAGCAGCGGCCGCGCCTGCTGCCGCGGGTCGCGCGCCCCACTCGGTCCCGCCCGCTACTCGATCCCCTCGAGCAGGATCTCGATCGCGCGGTCGAGCTGCCGGTCGATGCCGTGCCCCGCGTCCTCCGGCAGGGCCTCGACGTAGACGTCCGGCGGGATGCCCCAGTTCTCGAGGTTCTTCCCGGTGAGGTCGTACCACCCCGATCCCGGCACGCGGAACATTGTGCCGTCGATGAGCGGGAGGTCGTTCGTCCCGATCACCGACCCGTGCGTCGGCACGCCGACGACTGGACCCAACCCGAGCGCCTTCCATCCCATCGGGAAGATCTCGGCGTCCGAGTAGCAGCTCTCGTCGATGATGAGGACGAGATCCTCCTCGTACAGCTCGAGGGGATTCATCGACGCCGGCCTCGTCCGGCTGACCGTGTAGCCGTAGTTCCTCCGGTCGAGGTACCTCAGGATCCCGTCGTGCACCGACCCGCCGCCGTTCCCGCGGATGTCGATGACGAGACCCTCCTTCCCCTCGCCCTGGGCGAAGAGATCCTCCTCGAATCCGAAGAGGTTCCCGGTTCCCATACCGGGAATGTGGAGGTACCCGAGCCGCCCCCCGGAGCGCTCCTCGACCCGCGCGCGGTTCTCGCGGACCCACTGTTCGTAGACCAGGTTCCGCATCCGTCCACTGCTCACGGGACGCATCCGGACCTCGCGGGCGTTCCGCCCGTCGGCGCTCTCCGCCACCTCGATCCAGATCTCGCGGCCGGTCGTGTCGGTGAGAAGGCAGTGGTAGTTCTCGTCGGCGCCGATCTCGTTCCCGTCGATCGAGACGACGTATTCGCCCGCCGTGAGACCCGCGCGGTCGGCGGGTCCGTCCTCGATGACCTTCCGAACGAGGACACCTGGACCGTCGTGTTCCTCGTTGTGGTATATCCCGAGGCGGCCGGTGTTCACGCCGCCGCCGCCCCACTTGTAGATCCCGAGGTGCGACGCCGACAGCTCGCCGATCATCTCGCGGATGACCTCACGGAACTCCTGCTCGGTGTACGCGGCCATCGCGAGCGGCTCGTACTTCCCGCGGATCGCGGGCCAGTCGACCCCGTGGAACTCGGGGTCGTAGAACCCGTTCCAGAGGAGACGCCACGCTTCGTTGAACATCTGCACGCGCTCGGCAGGGACGTCGACCGTGAACCGCGTGCTGAACCCGACTCCGCCCTTGCCGCTGATCTCGCCCGAGTCGGTGTCGATCGAGACCTTCTTGATCCGGCCGCTCGAGAGGTAGTAGCAGGTCTCGCCGTCCCCGTCCCACCACAGGCGCTCGGGACTCGAACCGCCCGACGATACCTGCGAGAGCTTGTCCCCCTCCCAGTCGACGATCCACAGGTCGGCGCTCCCGAGGGTCCCCGAACGGAACGCGAAGAGGTGGCCGTCCCCGGTCTGGGCGTAGAAGTCGTAGCCGCCCCGCATGTTCATGATCGTGACCGTGCGCTCGTTCAGTCCCTCGAAGTCGATCTCGACGGTGACCCCGTCCTCCTCGTCGTCCCCGTCGTCCTCCTCCTCGTCATCGGCGTCGCCGGCATCGTCGGCGTCTTCCTCGTCCTCCTCGTCCTCCTCGCGCTCGGCCGTCGTCTTCCAGTAGTCGTCGCGCGTGAGCCACATGTACTTGAGCGTGTACTGACCGTCGTCGGTCCTCGAGGCGAACGACAGACGCTTCCCGTCTTCGGTCCAGCGCGGCTGGAAGTCGTCGTTCGGATGCTCGGAGACGTTAATCTCCTCTCCGCCGTCGGCGGGTATGATGAAGATGTCCTCCTTGTGACCCATGTTCGTCCGGGAGTGGGCGATCCACTTCGAGTCGGGCGACCAGGCGACGTGGAGAACGTCCGCGTTCGGAAGGAGCTCGCGCTTGCCCCCTCCGTCCGCGTCCATGGTCCAGAGGTAGCGGGAACCGTGCATGTAGGCGATGCGCTCGCCGTCGGGAGACACGACGGGCAGGAAGTCGTCCTCGGGCGAATCGGTAAGGCGCACGGTCTCGCGCTTGAGCGCCTTCGAGAGCTTCGCCTCTTCGTCGTCGGTCGAGCTCGCAGCGTAGATGTCGTAGACGCCGGCCCTGTCCGAGGCGAAGATGAGCGTCTCGCCGTCCGGCGTCCACGCGACGTCCTTCTCGCGCGCGGCCGTCTCGGTTATGCGCATCGCGTCCTTGGCCTCACCGTCTTTGAACCGGCAGACGTAGACCTCTCCCCGGCAGACGAGCGCCAACTCGTCCTCGTCCGGGCTGAACGCGTACTCGCTCGCCGTCGACAGGGTCAGTCTGAGATCGTCGTTCCACTTGAGGTCGCTCGGCGCCTCGACGGGTACCTGCACGGGGCTTCCTCCGGGCACCTCGAGCTTCCAGAGTCCCGCGTTCCACTCGTAGACGATGAGCGTCCCGTCGGCGGAGATCCTCGAGAACTGGACGTCGTCGTGGTCGTGGTGCGTGACCTGGGTCGGCCCGGCCGTGACGCGTGGTTCGCCGTCGCCGCCGGCCGCCGGGAGGTCGACCTCGATCTGCCAGATGTTCGTCACGGAGTCGGCGCGCTCGGACATGAAGTAGACCGTGCGTCCGTCGGCACCCCACATCGGCCGGTCGTCGTTCACGTCCGAGTTCACGAGACGGTAGCTCCGCCCGCCGTCGATCGCGCGGATCCAGATGTCGCGGGCGGCGCTCCCGCGGTAGTACCTGCGCCACCACGAGGACCGTCCCATCGTGAAGGCGATCCACCGGCCGTCGGGCGAGAGCGACACGTTGTAGACGCGCTCCTTGACGAGCCGCCGAGGCATACCCCCATCGACGGAGATCTGGAAGAGCTCGAACTCGAGCGTGTCGCGCGAGGAAGTGAAGAGGACCGAACTCCCGTCGCGGCTCCAGCACTCGACGTCGTCCCAGGTCGCGTGGCAGGTGAGCCGCTCGGGCGCTCCGCCGTCCGACGACATGACGAAGACGTCGTCGTTCCCCCTGCGCGTCGACGTGAACGCGATCCGCTCCCCGTCGGGCGACCAGACCGGTCCGGAGTCGAAGGCCTCGTGGACCGTGAGCCGCTCGGCACGCCCGCCCTCGACAGCGACCTTCCAGACGTCGCCCATGTATCCGAACGCGATCGCGCTGCCGTCGGGCGACGGCGCGGGCCTCCGCGCGTTCAGGACCGCCTCGGCGCCTGCGACCGCCGCGAGCGCCACGACCAGTGCGAGCGCGAGACCTGCGGCGAGCGCCGCGTCGCGCAACCGGGAACTCCCGAACATGCCCTCCTCCTTCCGGGGACGGCAGCGCCCCCTGAACCGGCGCCGGCCTCCGGACTCTCGCGAGCCGGGAGCGGCGCTTCTTCTCGCTCAGTACCGTTCGACGGTTCTCTCCGTGAGGTGACAGGCCTCGTTCCAACGCTCGAGCACGAACCCGCCGTCGCCGTGCCGAACGACCGAGTAGCCCGCGTTGTCGAGGTAGAACTTCCAGAAGTAGCCCTCGGTCATGCCGAGGAGGGCGCCCACGAGGAGCTTCGCGACCGATCGGTGCGTGACGACCGCGACGCGGCGGTCGCGGTACGTATCGACCAGCGCGAGCGTGCGCCGGTAGGCGCGCTCCCTGACGTCGGCGAGTCTCTCGCCTCCGGGTATCTCGAGACGGTCCGGGTCGTTGATCCAGAGCGCCCAGAGGTCCGGGTGCTCCCGCTCAACACGCTTCTTCTCGGCGCCCTGCCACTCGCCGAGTTCGATGTTCTGGAAGGCGAGGTCGATCGTGGGTTCAAGCCCGTGCTCGGCGGCGATGGGCCTCGCGGTGTCGAGCGCGCGGACGAGCGGGCTCGTGAGGACCGCGGCCAGCGGCTCGCCCCTGAGGGCCGCGCCTACCGCCCTGGCCTGCTCGCGTCCGCGGTCGTTCAGAGGGACGTCGGCCCGGCCCCGGAAGGTGCCGAGCCTGTTGAGTTCTGTCTCGCCGTGGCGGACGATCACGATCTCCGTCATGCGCCCTCGCTGCCGCCGCGGCTTCCCGCGGACCCACGGACCCGGCGCTAGCGCGCCGGGAAGAGGAACTCGAGCGCGCGCGGAAACCGCGACGCCCAGGCGCGTTCGTTGTGAACCGCTCCAACGTCCTCGATGTACCGAAGATCGCGCTGGAGCTCCATGCCCTTGTCCATCAGCGCGTCGCGCGCCTGCCTGTGCATGGCGAGGAGATCGGGCACGCCGTCGCCGTCCCGGTCCCCGGAGCCCTCCGCCGTCCCGAGGTCGAGCCACAGCTTCGTTCCCGAGGGCAGCTCCTCTTCCTCGAGGTAGAGGACGATGTGCCCGCCCGCCCAGCCGTACGCCGTCGACATGGCGCCGACCCTCGAGAACACGTCGGGCCGGCTCCAGGCGAGGTAGATCGACACGTTCGCGCCGAGCGACGAGCCCATGACTCCCGTGTTCGCGCGGTCCGGGAGTGTCCGGTACTGCGAGTCGATGAACGGCTTGAGATCCACGCGCTCGCCCGTGTTGTAGATTCCCACGACGATGAGCGGCCGGACCTGATCGGACTCGATCATCCGGGTCAGCGATTCGTCCACGTTCCACTCGACACCGATGGACGAGGAGTAGGCGTCGAAGATGTTCTGGCCGTCGTGCATGTAGAGGACGGGATATCGGGCCTCCGGGTCCCCCTCCTCGTATCCGGGCGGGAGCCACACGACGATCGTCCGGGTATTGCCGAGCTTCGTCGCGGGGAAGTCGAGATGGAGCTCGAAGGCCCCGACGACGGTGTGCCTCTCTCGCCCGAGGGCGAAGTCGCGCCAGCTCTCGATGGTCACTGGCACCATCTCGTCGCCGGTCACCTCGTGCTCGCGGTCGGGGATCTCCTCGAAACTCTCGCCTTTCTCGACGGTCTCCCAGTTTCCCCTCGTGAACTTGTAGTTGAACGTCGATCCGACAGGGAGGACGAGTGTAATCGCGTAGAGGTAGTCCCCGATCTTCCCGAGGGCGACCTTGCCGGGATCCCACGGGCCCAGCGCGTCGATGTCGCCGGCGATGTAGACCTTGGCGTCGGTCGGCGTCGCATCGGGCACGTTCACCTTGAACGTGACCATGGCGTCCCGCGCGTGGGCCGGTGCGGCCGCGAGGAGCGCGGACACCAGGACGACCAGAACCAGTGACTTCAACGTGCGATCGCTCATGTCACCTCCAGACAAAGAGGATACCCCGCCGCCATGCCGCGCCGCAACCTGCCTTCCGGGGGCCGACGCGAGGGGACCGGCAGCTTTGCCAGGGCGGAAAGCAGCTGTATATTCGGTGGAACGACCGCCGAGGACCACACGAGAGCAAGGAGGCCCCACATGGACAGCGTGATCCCTCTTCCGGAACCCTCCAGCGACGGTGGTGCTCCGATCTGGACCGCCATGGCGGAACGCAGGTCGGTCAGGTTCTTCGGGGAGGAGCCTATGCCGCTTCCGGTACTCTCGCAGCTCATCTGGTCGACGCACGGAATCACGGGACGGGCCGGGAACATCGAGCTCCGGAACGCTCCATCCGCAGGAGCGTGCTATCCGATCGACGTGTACGTCGTCGCCAACAGCGTCGAGGGGCTCGACGCGGGTCTCTACCGCTACCTCACGGCCGACCATTCTCTCGTACTCATGAGGGAAGGCGACGTCGGGTCGGAGATCGCGAAGGCGGCCCTCGGCCAGGAGATGTGCCGGCAAGCGCCGGTCGCGCTCGTGTGGACGGCAGTCGTCCCGCGAACGACGGGCCGCTACGGCGAGCGCGGACAGCGCTACGTCTTCCTCGACGCGGGACACGTCGGACAGAACGCGTACCTCGCCGCCACCGCTCTCGGCTACGGGTGCTGCACCGTGGGAGCGTTCGACGACCGCGCCATGAACGAAGCGATCGGTGTCGACGGTGAGATCGAACGGGTGGTCTACCTCGCGGCGGTCGGACCGCTCGGCTGACGGGGCGCCCGCAGGGGATGCGGGTCTAGTTGGCGGCCTGGACCGCCTGGACGAGCGCGAACGTGAGGACGGCGGCCACGAGCGTTCCCCACCCGAACAGGGCCCGACGCCTGACCCTGGCGTCCTCGACCGTCTCGAGCGGGATCCTCTCGCGCACCACCACATCAAAATCGCGAACCTCCACGGCCGGTCCGATCGGCACGTTGTCGATGTAGACGACGTCCACCTCGTCATGTCGGACGACCCGGAGGTCCACACTCTTCTCGTATGCTCGATCGACGAGGAGAGCTCCCTGTTCGTACCCTACGAGAGTTCCGGAAATCTCCCCCTCCGGAAGCACCATCGAGGCGTCGACGCCGGCGTCATCGACGTAGCGGCCGGCGGGGGCGCAGCCCGTCGCGAGCGCGAACATCGACGCCAGAACCACAGCGAGAGCGATGCCGGCCGGCCGACACATCGCAGCGCGCGTGTGAGCGTTCGATGCTCGCTGTCCGGTGTTCCTCACGAGATGTTCCTTACTCCCGCCCAGCGCGGCTCGCGCGGGGCTCGGCTAGATCAGGGCCGCCAGAATGAGACCGACGAGCGGACCCAGAAACGTGCTCACCAACGGGGCGCTCCGCGTCTCGGCGGTGCTCCGATGGAACGTCGCCTGCGCGACCTCGTTCAGAGGGAACGTGCGCTCGACGTGCGCGGTCCTGTTGTTGTCCTCAAACACGACCCGGACGACGCGGCCGGGGACTTCCTCGCCCTCGACCACGACCGTCTGGTCGTCGCCGGTGCCGCGAAGCTCGGCTCCGCGCCCGATCAGGTACGGCACCTCCACGATGAGACGCTCCGAGTCGAATGACATGAGGGTGCCCTCGAGCTCATCCCCCGCAACGGTCGTCAGCCTGACGCCGACGTCGGCCCCGGACTCCGCGACGTCCTCGAGAGGCACGCGCTTCGAGCAGCCGCATGCGAGAAGGCACGCGCAGAGGACGAGGACCACGGACGTCCTGAGGGAGCTCCCGCCGGGGAGCGTACCGAGATGGGCCTGAATCGGAGTGTTCTCGCCTGTCTCGCTCATGGTCTCATGATACGCGATTCGCGGCCGCGCAGACAAGGGAAGGAACGGGCTTGCGCGCCGGCTCGGGGCGGCGGTAGATTCGGGCCGCTGGCAGGTTCGGCCAGGCGGCGGGTCCGGCCCGGCTGTGGGCTCTCCCACTCCCCTGTTCGCGCGAGGATGCGATGTCCCCCGAGACCGAGAGGAAGCTCGAGAGCTGGAAGACCCTGGTCGCCGTCGCGGCGCTCGTCGCGCCCGTCTTCGCGGTCCTCTGGCTCGGACTGACTCTGACGTCGAACGGCGAGAGCTTCGCCCTCGCCGTCGCAAAGATCGTCTTCACCATCCTCGCGGTCGTGACCGCGATCAGCGGCATCCGCTGGATGACCACGTCCGGCATC
>JALGVN010000078.1 GCA_025774645.1 bacterium | reverse complement strand
ACCGCGAGCGGATCCGGCTCGCCCTGGAGGTCGCCGGCCGCCATCCTCCTGGGCCCGCTCTCGAACCCCGAAGCGGTTCCCTCGTACTCCCAGGTCAGCCAGTAGACGGAGTCGTTCGCGAACCGGTTCTCGTAGTAGGACTCGTCGGGATCCTCTACCTCGAGTTCGGCCGACCACCCGTCGACGGCGAGTGCGTAGAAGATCACGCGGTCGCCGTCGTCGAACGCCCCGTCGCCCCCGTCGTCCACGAGGGCCGTGCACTCTTCCATCCAATCGGGACGGGGCTCGGTGACGTTCGCGGGAACGGGAAGACCCCCGCCCGAGAAGACCCTGAACGTGCCGGGGTCGACGTCGTCGGCTCCGAGGCCGGCGTGCTGAAAGTCCGAGTGCGTGACCGCGTGCATCCCCTGCTCGGTCACCGTCAGCTTCAACCAGTTCTGCGATGTCGTGAAATAGTCGTCCGGACGCCCCCGCGGGCGACCGACACGTCCCCTGCGCCACGCCTTCCCGTCCTCGTAGTTCAGGAGGACGGAGCGCAGGAGGCTCTCCCTTCGCGGAAGGTCGGTCCGCGGAGTGCCGTGGTCGCGGACGCCCTGGAAGGAGAGCGAGACCTCTATCGATCCGTGGGAGAGCAGCGTTCCGTTAGCGGGTTCGACCTGGCAGGGGTAGAACTCGACGGCGACCGTCCGCTGAGTGGTCGTCCAGCGCGGCCCGTCGACGGCTGCCGCCCGGTCGGGCCAGAGCCCGTCCGACGAGTAGACGTCGCCCTCGACGAAGGCGTACGAACTCACCTCGCCCTCACCGCCGGGGACGATCGAAGCAGCCGGCAGGATCCGGAGAGCGCGCTCGCGTTCCGTCCCGCCTGTGACGACGGTCGCCTCGACCCGGTCGCAGTCGGGGACCGCGACGACGACGCGTACGACGGGAAGCTCGGGGAATCCCGGAACCGACAGCCGGCCGGTGCCGGCCACCGTGACCTCCGCGTACTCCCGCCCCTCGAGACCGACCGGCCGCGTGACGAGAGCTCCCGGCACGTATCTGAGAACCATGCCGCCCGAGCTCGACGAGATGATCTCGACGGGTGAGCGTCCCGCAGCCGCCGACGCGATGACGAAGATGAGCGCGAGGGCAGCAAAGGTCCGGAGGGCGGATCGTACCATCTATTCCCCCTGGGAAGCCGCGGATGCGGCTCCCGTGAAGGCACTTGAGATGTCGCTTCGGCTCAGAACGCCGACGAGCTTGCCGTCGTCATCGACGACCGGCACGAATACGAGCTTCCGATTGAGCATGAGAGCGGCGACCTTCATCATCGATGTCTCGGATCCCACCGTCACCGGGTCACCGGCCATCACGTCCTCGGCGAGAAAGAGGGACGGCTCGATCTCGGCCATCGTCTGGGTCTCGATCGCCCCCAGATCGTCGAGGAACGCGAGCTCGTCAAACATCGTGAGGTAATGAGGTGTGAAGATGTTAATGAGCTCCTCGTGGGTCACCACCCCGAGAAGGCGCCCCTCCTCATCTGTGACTGGGACGCCGGTTATGCGGTGCTTCTTCAATATGGACGCGATGTGGGCGACGTTGGCCGCCCTCCCGACGGTGATCACGTCCCTGGTCATGTAGTCTCGGGCCTTCATGTCTGGAGCCTCGCCCTGTCTCGCGTCCGAATTTCCCGCTCAGAGGGCCTTCTTGCGCTTCCCGGGCCGTCCTGGCCGCCCTGAGCCGCCCGGGGACCGGAACACCTACCCGACGGAGTCAAGGAGACCGAGGACCTCCTTGACGGAGTCTGTCCCGAGAAGGAGCTGCCGGTTCCCCTCGTCCTTCATGAGGAACGACAACCTCGCCATCAGGTTCAGGTAGATTCGCGAGGGCTCCTGGCCCTTCGGAGCGCCGATGAGGAAGACGAGCCTCACCGGGAGCCCGTCCAGCGCACCGAAGTCGACATCGTCGGTCGTCCTCCCGAACGCGAGGACGACCCGTTTCACGGCGTCGCTCTTGGCGTGCGGGAACGCCACGCCGTAGCCGACGCCGGTCGTCACGAGCGCCTCTCTCGCCAGAACGTCGCGCAGAAACGCGTCCCCGTTGGCCACGTGCCGGGAGCGGGACAGAAGTCCCACCATCCTCCCGATGACCTCGTCCTTCCCGCCGGACGCGACCGCCAGGTCGATGTGCTTCGCGTCGGTGAAAGCCGATAGCTTCATTGTCGTGGATTCTCCGTAGTGCCGCTCACGCGGCGACGTTCCGCGCGGCGACGAACGCGGACACCGCAACGATGGCGACCTGCCACCACGCGTGCCGCGCCGGCAGCTCACGCCCGTGCGGAATCACCTTCATCAGCCGCTCGTTGTGCCCCGGGAAGAGCTTCCATCTGCCCGGGATCACGCCCTTCTTCCACAGGAGGTTCTCGATGTCGGGCACGACTCCGCCCAGGGCCCCCCAGAAGATGCTCGAGCCGCCGAGACCGAACAGGAGCATGGCGCCGAAGACGACCGCCAGAACGGACGCCTCGAGCCAGATCTTCTCGAACTCGTAGTGAGGGATCACGTCGAAAGGGATGTGGCCGACGACGCCCAGAGCAAACGCGGTTCCCTTTCCACCTACGAACGATCCGGCCGCTGCCCCGACGGCCATGTGGGCGAGGACGGTCACTCCCCTCAGACCTCCTTGAACTCGCCCATGGCCATGAACTTCGCCAGCCGCTTCCTCACGAGCTCCACGGAGCCCAGCTCCTCGAGCTCGGAGAGGTGTCTCTCGATCGCCTCGCCGACCGCACGTCCCGCTGCCTCGGGATCGCGATGGGCGCCGCCGGGCGGCTCGGGCACGGTCTCGTCGATGACCCCGAGCTCCGTGAGGTCCTTCGCGGTGATCTTCATCGCGTCGGCCGCCTGAGCCGCGCGCGCGGCGTCTCTGAAGAGAATCGAGGCGCACCCCTCGGGCGAGATCACCGAGTAGATCGAGTACTCGAGCATGAGCACGCGATCGCCCACACCGATGCCGAGCGCTCCTCCGCTCCCACCCTCTCCGATCACGACGATGATGATCGGAACGGGCAGGCGCGACATCTCAAAGAGGTTGACCGCGATGGCCTCGGCCTGGCCGCGTTCCTCGGCCCCGATGCCGGGCCACGCGCCTGGCGTGTCGACGAACGTGATGATCGGTCTGCCGAACTTCGCCGCGAGCTTCATGACCCGGAGCGCCTTGCGGTAGCCCTCCGGGTGAGCCATCCCGAAATTCCGCCGTATGTTCTGCTTGGTATCGCGACCCTTCTGGTGCCCGATGATGACGACCTTCCGGCCCTTCAGGTGCCCGAACCCGGCGACGATCGCTTCGTCGTCCCTGAACCTGCGATCGCCGTGAAGCTCGGTGAAGTCGATCCCGAGCATCCGGATGTAGTCGAGCGTGTACGGACGCCTCGGGTGGCGCGCGATCTGGGTGACCTGCCAGCGCGTGAGCTTCCCGTAGATCTGCTTTCTGAGATCCTCGGCCTTCGCCTCGAGCCGCGCGAGTTCCTTGGCCACGTCGAGGTTCTGGCCGTCGGCGAAGCTCCGGAGCTCGTCGATCCTCTGCTCGAGCTCGAGGAGCGGCTTCTCGAATTCCAGCCAGCCTGCCATCGCTTCGCCCCCGTTCTTCTCTCGTCGTCTTCGGCTAGAAGCTCTGGTAGAAGGTGAACGCCATCGCGCGGCTCGCCAGGTTCGGCGACCCGCTCGGCCCGATGAGGTTCCGGAAGTAGAAGTCGATCACGATCTGCTCCATGAAGACCCACCTCAGCCCGACGTTCAGGTAGCCGGTCTTGTCGGTCGGGTCCTCCTTCGTCGCGTCGTTCCCGAGCTGGTACTCCGTCAGAACCGAGAACTCCTCGGAGAACCTGGCCGAGAGGCTGATCCAGAAGTCCGGCCGGGCCTTCTCGAGCTCGAGCGTCCTCCCGATGCCCCCGTGGACCTGCCAGAACTCGGAGAAGGGCAGCGTCTTCGTCAGGACGGCGTAGAAGCCGAGCGAGGGCTTCTCGAAGACCCCGCTCTCGAGCTGCGAGCCGTAGCCCCTCCCGTCGTACCCGATCGCGAGGGCCGGAATGGGATCTCCCTCCGGCGCCAGGCGGAACTTCGCGTCGATGTCGATCGAGTCGTACCAATCCGGATTGCCCGAGCCGACGACGTTCTCCCCCCCGTACGAAACACCGAGGTAGAAGAAGTCGGAGGCTCCGACCTGCGCCGCGCCGCGAAGACCGCCGTTGCCGACGACCTCGAGCCCAAGCGAAAAGTCGCCCTTGAGGTACGTGTGGGCGGTCGGGGTGTCCACGAGCCTGACGAAGTGCTCATCGGCCGCCCGGACGCCTTGGGAAACGGCAAGCAACGCGACGATGAGCGCGGCCAGCGCGCCTGATCTCCACATCCGGACGGTCCTCCCGACTTCCCGAAAGGCCCTCAAGATCGTGCCGCAGAATATAGCAAGTGCGCGTGAGGCTGTCAATTAGAAACGCGGGACGGTCTCCTCCCCCCCCGCGTAAGGCGCCCGATCCGCCCCGTCCGACGCTCCGCGCGGGTCAGAACCCCGGGTCGGGTGAACGGCTGCCGGCCACGGCTCCCTGAAGCTCCACGTTCGACTCCCCGACCATGCCCTCGAGGCCCTCGAGGAGCCCTCGCGACGGTTCGACCCTCAGGCCGCTCGCGCTGATCGTGACGGCGCCGCCGGCGGCCGGTTGAACCACGAGCTCGACCGGGCACCTCCCCGGATGCGCCATCAGAAGCTCTCTCAGGCCCTCGAGCGTCGGCTCCTCGAGCCCGGCGCTCGTGATCGTGATCGACACGCGCTCGACGAACCGGGAGTACGCGCCCGCGAGAGGGATGATGTCGTTCGCGATGATCTTGGGCTCCTCCTCCTCGCGGGTCGAGAGCTTCCCTTCGACGATGACGGCCGCGTCCCGACGGACCTCGTCCCGCCGCTTCGCATAGGTGCCCGGGAAGACCAGGAGCTCGACCCTCCCGGTGAAGTCCTCGATCGTCACGAACGCCATCTGCTCGCCCTTCCGTGTGGTCGTTGCTTTGACCCCCGTGATGATCCCCGCGAGCCTCACCGGCTCCTTGTCCTCCATCTCGGGGAGGTCGTCGATCGAGGCGGTCGCGAAAGCCTTGAGCTCGCGCTCGTACCGCGCGAGGGGGTGCCCGGTCACGTAGAGGCCGAGCACCTCCTTCTCCTTCGTGAGCGTCACGCTGTCGCTCCACGGCTCAGCGTCGGGAAGCCGCCTGGGCTTCAGCTGCGAGCCCTGGGTGTCGTCGAGGGCGCCCATGAGCGACGTCTGTCCGGAGTCGCGCTCGACCTGAACGCGCTGACCGAAGTCGAGCGCGGCTCCGACCGCGCGCATCTGCTGCGCCCTGTGACCGTGCAGTCCGTCGAGCGCCCCGGCTGCGATGAGGCTCTCGAGCACGCGGCGGTTGACGAGCCTGAGGTCGACGCGGCTCGTGAGGTCGAAGATGTCCTCAAACGTGCCGTGCTCACGCCTGGCGCCGGTGATCGACCGGATCGCCGACCGGCCGACGTTCTTGATCGCTCCGAGGCCGAACTGGATGTCGCCGCGCGGAGTAGCGCGGAACTCGACGTGCCCCTCGTTCACGTCGGGGGGAAGCACGCGGATCTTGCTCCGCCGGCACTCGTTGATGAGTGTGACGACGCGATCGGAGTTGTCCATCTCGCTCGTCATCGTCGCGGCCATGAACTCCGTCGGATAGTGGGTCTTGAGGTAGGCGGTCCTGACGGCGAGAATCGCGTACGATGCGCTGTGCGCCTTGTTGAAGCCGTATCCCGCGAAGTGCGCCATCTGGTCGAAGACGGCCTTCGCCGTCTTCTCGGGGACGCCCTGCCCGACGGCCCCCTTGACGAAGTCGCCGCGCTGCTGGTCCATCTGCTCGACGATCTTCTTCCGCATCGCGTTCAGGAGATGGTCGGCCTGGCTCATGGAGAACCCGGCCATCGCGCTCGCGACCTGCATGACCTGCTCCTGATAGGCCATGACCCCGTACGTCTCGGCGAGGACCGGCTCGAGACACTTGTGCTGGTATCTCACCTTCTGCCGTCCCTGCTTCCGCTTCACGTAGTCGTCGACCATCCCCGACCCCAGCGGACCCGGACGAAAGAGCGCGTTGACGGCAATGATGTCCTCGAGGCGTTCCGGCTTCATCTTCCGGAGGAGGTCGCGCATGCCGGACGACTCGAGCTGGAAGACACCGACCGTGAATCCGGTGCCCAGGAGCTCGTAGGTCTCAGAGTCGTCGAGCGGAATGTCCCCGGGCGCCATGTCGACGCCGCGATTCTCGTGGATCATCTCGAGCGCGTCGTGGATGACCGTGAGGGTGCGGAGCCCGAGGAAATCGAACTTGAGGAGACCCACCTTCGCGAGCGACCGCATGTCGTACTGCGTCACGATCTCCTCGCGATTCGTCTTGTAGAGCGGGGTCCATGAGTCGATCCGCCCAGGGGCGATGATGACCCCGGCCGCGTGGACCGACGCGTGACGCGAGATCCCCTCGAGGCTCCTCGCGTACCCGATCAGGCGGGCGTAGCGCTCGTCGGAGTCGCGTAGCGCGCGCAGCTCCTCCACACGCTCCAGTGCCTCGTCGAGGGTGATGTTGAGCTCCCTCGGAATCATCTTCGCGATCCGGTCGACCTCGGTGTACGGGAACTTGAGGACACGCCCGACGTCGCGCACGGCGGCCCGCGCCATCATCGTGCCGAACGTGATGACCTGAGCGACCGACTCGCGCCCGTACTTCTTGGTCACGTAGTCGATCACCTCGTCGCGCCGTACGTAGCAGAAGTCGATGTCGAAGTCCGGCATCGCCTTTCGGGCGGGGTTCAGGAACCGCTCGAACACGAGGCCGAACCTGAGCGGATCGAGCTCCGTGATCCCGAGGGCGTAGCTCACGATGCTCGCGGCCGCCGACCCGCGCCCGGGCCCGACCGGGATCCCCCTCCTCTTCGCCTCGTGGATGAAGTCGTGGACGATGAGGAAGTACCCCGAGAACCCCATCTCGTCGATGAGCCCGAGCTCCTTCGCCATGCGCTCCTCGACCTCGGGCGTGACCGGGTCGTACCGCTTCTCCACTCCCTCGCGTGCGAGGGCGGCGAGGTGCTCCGAGGCGTCGGCGTAGCCCTCGGGAAGGGGGAAGCGCGGCATGTGGACCTGACCGAATTCCAACGAGAGGTTGCACTTCTCGGCGACCTCTATCGTGTTCTCGTAGGCTTCGGGGAGATCCTCGAACAGCTCTCGCATCTCGTCGGGGGACTTCATGTAGAACTCGTCGTTCGGCATCCGCATCCGATTCGGGTCGTCGATCTCCTTCCCCGTCTGGATGCAGAGGAGGACGTCGTGCGCGGGGGCCGCCTCGCGAGAGAGGTAGTGGCAGTCGTTCGCGGCCACGAGCGGGACGCCGAGCTCGGCGGAGAGATCGGCGTAGACCTTCCTGATCGTGGCTTCCTCGGGGAGCCCGTGGTTCTGGACCTCGAGGTAGAAGTCGCCCTCACCGAAGATCTCGAGGAACTCGATGATCGACTCACGCGCGCCGTCGATGTTCCCCGAGAGCACGTGGCGGGCGGGCGCCCCGCGGAGACACGCCGTCATCGCCAGAAGCCCGGCGCTGTGAGCCCTGAGGAGCGGGAGGTCGATGCGAGGCCTGTAGTAGAAACCCTCGAGGTATCCGACCGTCGAGAGCTTCATGAGGTTCCTGTAGCCCTCGAGGTTCTTCGCCAGGAGGACCAGGTGTGAGAGCCCATCCCAGGCCCTGCCCTCGGGCCTCGTCGTGTGCCCCCTCGGGTCGAGGTAGGCCTCCATCCCGATGATGGGCTTGATGCCGTGCTTCGACGCCTCGTCGTAGAAGCGCAGTGCGCCAAACATGTTCCCGTGGTCGGTGAGCGCGAGCGCCGGCATCCTCAGCTCGTGCGCCCGCTCCACCATCCGATCGATCCGGCAGGCGCCGTCGAGGAGGCTGTACTCGGAGTGATTGTGCAGGTGGACGAAATCTGAGTGTGTCATCGTCGCTCGCGCGGATCTCCCTCGCGTCAGTCCTTCCCGCCTGCGTCTGGTCCCTGCCCGTCGTCCGGGACCCCGCCCTCACCGTGCGCTCTGAGCATCCAGTCGAGGAGCTCGACCGCGGCGGACTGCGCGCGTCTGTTCTTCCTCACTTCGATGAGGCTCTCGGCCAGCTCGCGGTCCCAGATCTCCTCCTGGACGCTCACGAGGACGTACACCTGGCAGACCGGACCCTCCCCGCCCTCATCCCCCGAGTCTCCGCACGGCCGATGGTAGTGGTTCTCACGGACCGCCGCTGCCTGCATTCGCTCGGAGTACGCGTCGGTGAGATCGCTCTTGATGAACAGCCGCTCCTCGGGCGTCGTCACGACCCCGGATCTGGTGACGCCTCGCGTGTGGAGATTGCTCACCCGCGTCGCCGCCTCGTTCGCGATCTGCGAGAGGGCGTCGGCAGTCGCGAGCTCGATCCCCGTCTGCGCGTCGACCGCCATCGAGACGCCGCCCACGAAACACGTCGCGCCGGCGGCAGACCGAGGCACGATCCTCACCCACTCGGGCAGCTCCTCCGACGCGGCGCCGGCCACCACGGCGTCGGCCGAAGTGGCAGCCGACTCGGAGGACGTCCCCGCGCATCCGGTCACGATCGCGATCGCCGGCAACGCCGCGAGGAGCGCGGTCAGCAGGAGTCGGCGTGGCAGCATGGGGTTTCTCCTTCACAGAGAGACCGGCACGGGGCCCTCTGTCGGTCAGGGAAGCGCTCGGCCACCAGAGAGGCCGCGCAGAGCCGGGCGGCGCGCACCACACCCGTCGTCCGAGGGTATCAGGAGCGCGCTCGGAGCGTCAAGACGCCACGAACGCAGCGCGCCCGCGAAGCAACGAGGCGACAAAAAAAGGACCCCTCCCGCCTCTCGGCGAAAGGGGTCCGTACGTTCCGGCAGCGTCCTACTCTCCCACAAGGTCTCCCAAGCAGTACCATCGGCGCTGGAGGGCTTAACTACTGTGTTCGAAATGGTTACAGGTGTGACCCCTCCGCCATTACCACCGAAACAATCTTCGGGACAGCTCCAAGCGTCCCCAAGTTCGGCACCTGGCTGGGGTCCGGCTCGAGACCAGCCCCACGTCAGTCGCTAGCAATCGCATCGCAGACTACGAAAGCCAGGTGCGCATTCCTGAGACAACTCACAGATTCGGACGGGTACAAGCATCTGTCTGTATTCTAATGATCAAGTCTCACGGCTGATTAGTACCGGTCGGCTGAAGAGATTACTCCCCTTACACCTCCGGCCTATCTACGTCGTAGTCTACAACGAGCCTTCAGGTGGGATAAACCCACGGGATGCCTAGTCTTGAAGCAGGTTTCGCGCTTAGATGCTTTCAGCGCTTATCCTTTCCGAACATAGCTACCCAGCCATGCCGTTGGCACGACAACTGGTACACCAGCGGTTCGTCCACCCCGGTCCTCTC
>JALGVN010000077.1 GCA_025774645.1 bacterium | reverse complement strand
GCCCTGTCGAACGCGTTCTGCCCGTCGAGCATGTAGAGGACCGGGTAGCGGAGGTCCGGACTCGACTCGTATCCGGGCGGGAGATAGATCCACGCGCGTCGGCCGTCGAGGAACCCGGGGACTTCGAGCTTGCTCACGTTCCCGGTGATGGTGCTGTGCGCCGGGTCGTTCGCCCAATTGGCGACGGCGAGCTCGACGACCGCCGTCTCGCTGACCGTGAGCGTACGGTTCGAGATCTCCTCGATGTTCGGCCCCTTCTCCACCGTCCCCCAGTCACCCATCGTGAACTTGAACTCGATGCGGCGTCCTGGCTCGAACGGGATTGTGATCTCGTACGTCGCGTCGCCGACCGCGCTCAGCCGGTGCTGGGAGCCGCCCGGATCCCAGCCCTGGAAGTTCCCCGCGATGTAGACCTTCGCGTCCTCGGGCGTGGTCCCGGGTACGGTCACGCGGAACGTGACGTCGGCCGTGTTCGTGTCTCCCTGCTCACCGGGAGCCATGTCTTCAGAAGAAGGCGGGGTCGCGGACGAAGGGAGCGCGAGCGCAGCAAGCAACACCGCGGTGGCGAGAGCACCCGCGGCTCCCCGCCTGACGTGCGTCGACAGGCGCCATCGTGGCATGACTGTCCCCTCGTATCGACCGCGCGAAACAGAGTACGCTGGTTGTTACCCGACCATCGAGTATACACGTGCCGTCACGCCCCCTCAAGCGCCGGACGGAGCTGAGCCCGGACCGGCAGGCCCGGGCTCTGGGTGCGCTTGGTCCCCGCTCCATTGCAGAGGCCCTTTCGCCGACTCGAGGGCCGTTACCGCGTGAACACCATCCTCATCCGGTCGAAGTCGATCGTCCACGCGTACTGGCGGAGGAAGTTGTGCGAGACGAGCCCGTCCTGGATGAACCCGAGCATCCGGTAGCTTGCCGGCGGCTGCGCGCCGAACGACCCGATGAGGTCGGTCTGCACCAGGTCTCCGAGTCCCAGCGTCTCGACCGGGAACGACCCGATGGCGAACCCTCCTCCCCCGCCGCCCACGACGTTCTCGTGCACCGCGACCTCGGGAGTCGGGATTCCCACGTACTCGAGGGTCGGCTCGGTTGCCGCGAAGGCCGCCTCCCCGGCAAGCCCCGAGTCGATGTGGAACACGAGGTCGTCGTGTCCGTTCAGGCTTCCCTTCGCGATGAGGAAGTGCGTGCTGTGAAGGTAGAACGGGATCACGTCCTCGACGCGGCCACGCACTTCGGCGTCGAACGCTCCCGACGCCTCTCCGGAGCGCTCACGGAGAATCAGCCGGTCGTTCGGGTAGTCGACCGTCGACAGGAACTGCTTGAGGACGCCCGTCCCGAGGATGCCTCCGATCGTGTGACCGCCGAGGACGAACCCCCTCGTCGGGAGGACGGAGACGGGGACCGAGTGCAGCGTGACGCCACCGAGGGTCAGGGAGTCGGCCTTCGCGAACCCCACCTCCGCCTCCATCCCCCCTGCGAACATCCCCGTCATCGACGCGACGATCTCGATGCCGAGTGAGTCGGCGATCTCCGGATCGAGGATGAACGCGTCGCCGCCCGTGTCGATGAGAGCCGTGACCTTGTGACCGTCGATCTCGACCTCGATCACGGGAAGGGGATCGGCCACGAGAAACGGGACCTCGGTGCGGGACTCGCCGCGCCAGGCAGCGCGATACGGCTCCTCCCCTCCGAACGCGAGCATCATGTCCAGGTGTGGGATCTGGATCTTCTCCCGAACCTCATCCGAGAGCTCGAGGCATCGCGCGTACCGATTCGTCTGGTAGTAGGTGAAGATGAGCCCCGCGAGGGCACGCCTGTTCTCCGGGTCGCGCGCGAGGGCGGCTCCGAACAGATGCTCGGCCTCCTCGTAGCGCCCGGACAGGTACGCGACCCGCGCCGCCAACATCACGGCGTCGACCGGCGGTTCCGATGCACCGAGGAGCGGCTTGACGGCATCCTCCGCCGGCTCGAAGTGGCCCGTTTCGTAAAGGAGCTTCGCGTAGTCGAGCCGCGCCTCGTCGGTCCGATCCTCCTCGAATGCGGCCCCCGCCTCCGCGAGATCCTGAAGGGCGTGGCCGCGATGCTCGGTCGGTTCCCCCGGCATGGGCGGGACCTGGGCCATGCAGACAACGGGAACGGCCAGGCACAGCAGTAACAGAATACGCGCGATTCCAGCGAGCGTCTCCCAGGACATGTGACTCCTCCTTCCGATGGTGGCTTCCTCAGTTCCGGGCTTGCATACGTGAGACAAGTCTATTAGAATATTGGTTGAAATTCTAATGAAAACCCACGGAGGAACCCGCCATGCCGCGCCCGAGGAAGCGTACTCTCGTCATCCGGGACCCCGAACAGGTCAGGGCGCTCAGGACCCCCTCCAGGCAGGAGATCGTCGAGACCCTCACCAGGCTCGGGGCGTGTTCGGTGAAGGAACTCGGGGAGGCGACCGGCCGCGCCCCGGCGTCGCTCTATTATCACATCCACGAGCTCGAGGAGGCAGGTCTCATCCGGAAGGCCCCCCGGCGCCAGGCCGGAGGGCGCGTCGAGGGCGTATACGAGCCTGTGGCGGACAGGATCGTGCTGGATCGCACCGAACGGTCCGGGGATTTCCTGTCTGCCCTCGCGGATCTCCACCGCTCGACGCTCCGTAAGGCGGAGCGGGAGATCATCGCCGCGCTCGGGCCGCCGAGCGCCCCCCGGGACCCACCGGGCGAGTCCGCTTCCCTCCTGAGAGCGACCGCCAGGCTCCGTCCCAGGGCGGCGGCCAGAGCCCGCCGCATGATGCGCGAACTCGGCGAGTTCGTCGGGGAGAACGACGACCCGAGCGCCCCCGACACGTACGCGCTGACCATCGCGTTCGCCCGCCTAGTGCCGCCGGAGACCCGCCGTTAGGTCTTCACCCCGACCCCCCGATTGCGTTTGACAAGCCCCCCAAGAGTGCCATATTGCGCTAATCCACTGGAGCGTTACCCGTCGACATACGGCGCTCCGGCGGCTCGTGCGGCGGCAGCTGCGACCGGGATCGGTCCACTCTCGCCGCTTCCTTGCGGCACAACCGGGCGGAGTGCGTCGGTTCTCGGCGCCTCGAGGCTCGTTGGGTTCGGAGTCCCTGGCAGGCGGGGACCGGCAGTCAGAATGACACTCAGGTGTGGTCACCACAGGCGGACGCGACAACTCCAGGAGGACGCGTGTACTGTAACCAGTGTGAGCAGACGGCAAAGGGCGTAGCATGCACGACCAAGGGAGTCTGCGGCAAAGACGATCGCGTAGCCGCTCTTCAGGATCTTCTGTTCTACGCGGCGCAGGGCGTCTCGATGTACGCCCACGGCGCGCGTCAGCACGGAGCCGGCGATAATGAGATCGACGCTGTCGTGATCGACGCGCTCTTCACGACGGTCACGAACGTGAGCTTCGACGTAGAGCGACTCGCCGACGCCGTCCGCACGGCGGCCGTGACGCGCGACAGGGCGAAGGAGCTGTACGAGACGACGGCCCGCAAGGACGGCGCCGAGCCGATCCCGGCCGTTGGTCCCGCCGCCTGGGTTCCCGCAGAGACCCTCGACGGACTCATCGCGCAGGGGCGCGACGTCACGATCGAGAAGTGGGTCGGCGAGTACGGCGAGGATGCCGCCAGTCTGAGGGAGCTCATCGCGTACGGGCTCAAGGGAGCCGCAGCGTACGCAGACCACGCCCGGATCCTGGGCCACGAAGACGATTCCATCTACGCGACCTTCCATGAGGCGATGAACCTCCTGGCCCGCAAGGACGCTCCGGCGGACGACCTGCTCACGTGGACCCTGAAGACCGGTGAGCTCAACCTCAAGGTCATGGAACTCCTGGACGCGGCCAACACCGGGACGTACGGACATCCGGAGCCCACGGCGGTCCGCGTCACTCCGGTCGAGGGCAAGGCCATCGTAATCTCCGGTCACGACCTCAAGGACCTCGAGGAGCTCCTCAAGCAGACCGAGGGCAAGGGGATCAACGTCTACACGCACGGCGAGATGCTGCCGGCGCACGGATACCCGGGACTCAAGAAGTACCCGCACCTCGTCGGGAACTACGGCGGAGCCTGGCAGGACCAGGTGACGGAGTTCAAGGCGCTCCCGGGCGCGGTCCTCATGACCACCAACTGCATCCAGAAACCCCTCGACTCGTACGTCGACAGGATCTTCACGACTGGGCTCGTGTCGTGGCCGGGCGTCGCGCACGTCACCAACCGCGACTTCTCCCCCGTGATCGAGGCCGCCCTGAGCGCGCCGGGCTTCACGGAGACCGGGCCCGAGAAGACGATCACGGTCGGGTTCGGACACAACGCGGTGCTCGGAGTCGCTGACAAGGTCATCGAGGCGGTGAAGGCGGGCAAGATCCGGCACTTCTTCCTCGTGGGCGGCTGCGACGGCGCCCGAAGCGGGAGGAACTACTACACGGACTTCGTCGAGAAGACACCCGAGGACACGATCGTCCTGACGCTCGCCTGCGGGAAGTACCGGTTCAACAAGCTGGAGCTCGGGGACATCGGAGGGATCCCGCGGCTGCTCGATGTCGGCCAGTGCAACGACGCCTACTCGGCGATCAAGATCGCCGGCGCGCTGGCGGAGGCGTTCGGGGTCGGCGTGAACGACCTGCCCCTCTCGTTCGTTCTCTCGTGGTACGAGCAGAAGGCCGTGGCCATCCTGCTGACGCTCTTCCACCTGGGCATCAAGGGAATACGCCTGGGCCCATCGCTCCCGGCATTCGTGTCACCGGGCGTGCTCGACGTGCTGGTCGAGAACTTCGACGTCAAGCCACTGGGCACGGTCGAAGAGGACCTGAACGCGATTCTGGAGGAGCAGGCGGTCTAGCACGACGAGGAACAGAGGCGCGGTACCGCTGGTCGGCGCGCATCAATCCAAGAGGAACGAAGAGCCCACCCTTTGCGGGGTGGGCTCTTCGCTTGCCGGCGCCCTCAGGTCCCGCGTCCCCGCCGGCGGCGAATGCGATAGCCACCCGCAGGGTAATCCGCCAGGATGTTCGCGGTGAGGCATGTCCTCCGGACGCCTCGCTCGCCCGAATCTCGTTCCTCTCAAGGAACTGCGCATGATCGGCGAGACCGTCTCCCATTACAGAATCCTCGCGAAGCTCGGCGAAGGCGGCATGGGCGTCGTCTACCGGGCCGAGGACACGCGGCTCGGGCGCGAGGTAGCGCTCAAGTTCCTGCCTCCGGAGTGGTCGCGCGACACGGACGCCATGGCGAGGTTCGTTCGAGAGGCGAAGGCCGCGGCTGCTCTGAGCCACCCGAACATCTGCACCGTCTTCGAGATCGATGACGTCGACGGTCGGATGTTCATCGCGATGGCCCTGATCGACGGCGAGAGCCTCGCGGACCGGGTCGACCGCGGGCCTCTGAAGGTCAAGGACTCGGTCGACATCGCGATCCAGGTCGCGGAGGGGCTCGCCCGCCGCGCACCAGGCGGGGATCGTCCACAGGGACGTCAAGCCCGCCAACATCATGCTGGACTCGTCCGGACGCGTGAGAGTCATGGACTTCGGGCTCGCGAAGTTCCACGGCCAGACGAAGCTGACGAAGGCGGGGACGACGACGGGGACGATCGCGTACATGTCCCCGGAACAGGGCCGCGGGGAGGACGTCGACAGGCGCGCCGAATCCTCGGTGAGCTCCGAGATCTCGATCGTCCGTATCTCTATGGCGAGAACAAGTACCTGGCCGGCCGCGTCGCGGCACAGCTGGGCGAACCGGAACTGGCGGTTGAGCTTCTCCGGGAGGCGTTCGCGAGCGGCACGGCGATCGGGCTGAGACTCCACCAGGAGATGGCCTTCGAGCCGCTGCACGGATACAAGCCGTTCGAGGAGTTGAGGAGACCCAAGGGGGAGCAGCCGGGATCCCCGGCGCTCCCGGGTCCCTACCAACAAACAGAGAGGGGCCGCCTTGCTGAACAGGCAGCCCCCGAATAGAACAGGGCCGCCCCCTCCGCTTGGGGGCGGCCCTGTGTTTCACGCTAGTTCGCGGTCGTACCGCGCCTAGGCCTCGACTCTCGTGACGTTCTCCGCCGCGGGGCCCTTCTCGCCCTGGACGATGTCGAACTGCACGCGGTCACCTTCGTTCAGCGACTTGTACTCGTCGCCGCTCTGGATCGCCGAATGGTGAACGAAAACGTCCTTCGATCCGTCGTCGACCTCGATGAAACCAAAGCCCTTGCTGTCGTTGAACCACTTCACTGTTCCGGTCGTACTCACTGTCCTCTACCTCTCTTGATCTCGTCGGGCAAAGATTCTCCGACGATTGTCCTGTCGGGCCCCGGACCATCCGACGCTCCGACTCCCTCATCACGGGGCCTGTTCGCCCCTGCAGTTGGCGCCACCACCGATCGCCAGTACCGCTCCACAGTCTCGGGCGCCTCATGGCACCCTTGGAACGCAAAAAGGGACCGGCGTGTGCGCCAAGCCCCTCCTAAGAGTCTCCGGATATGTCACCATACCGACGTGGTCGCTTCTGCTGGCAGCTAGTATAGCCACGGGAGCCATCCAGGTCAAGCCTCATTATCACTCCCGGTGATTTCGGGCCTGGAGGGCGCTGCTGCGGGCAGGAGAGCCCCATGGGAGTGGCCTGTGTGGGCTCCTTCTGGTCTACAACGACGTCACTTCCACCGGATTGCTGACGTCGGGCTCTGGAATCCCCCGTCGCTGCCAGCACGGAAGAGGACCCGAGAGGGAGCGCGACCAGCTCAGGATCGCTCGTTCACACTCACGGTAGTCTGGGAGCCGGGAGCTTCAAGGGGCGGATTGCGCAGATGCGAAGAGCCCAGCATTCATCAGGTCGGGCTCCCTCGTGTTGGCTCCACATGGCAGACGTGCTTCGAGTCGGCGCACTGGGGACGCGCGAGGGAGCCGCCTCAAGCAGCACCGCCCATCCTGCACAACGGGCTGGCCTCAGTCAGTCGTCCGCGGTATGCTTGATGACGATAAACTAATGGGTTCGGCTAGGGGAAGGAAGCCACCATGACCGGCAGGCTACTCGTTCTGGCGGTTCTCACCATTGCCGCAGCGACAGGCGGAGCACACGCGAACACCCTGGTCGTCGCTGTCGGCGGCGGCGGGGACTTCACTGCCATTCAGCCGGCGCTCGACGCCGCCCAGGAGGGAGACACGATCCTGGTCATGCCTGGTACCTACATCGGCGAGGACAACAAGAATCTCGACTTCGAGGGCACGAACGTCGAGCTTCGAAGCATGAATGGGGCCGCGGAGACGATCATAGACTGCGGGAACGACGCTCCGGCCTTCGACATCCGGGAGGACGACGCGGGGCCCGCGTGTATCATCGACGGGTTCACGCTCACGAACGGTGACCGTTTCTCCGGAGGTTTGGTCTACTGCATCTACTCTTCGCCGACGTTCATCGACTGCGTGTTCACCAACTCGTTCGGGTACTACGGCGGAGCGGTGTACCTCTACGACTCGGAGGCCAGTTTCACGGCCTGTGTGTTCACCGGCAACACCTCGGAGCATGGTGGCGCGGTGCAGGTCGAGCGCGCCTCCCCGACCTTCACGGACTGCGAATTCACCCTCAACACGTCGACCGGCGAAGCCGGTGCAATCGACTGTATCTGGGAGGCCTCGCCCGCTTTCGCCGGCTGCACGATCTCGGACAACTCCGCTGGTGGCGATGGCGGCGGTATTCGCTGCTACGACCACTCCTCCCCCAGTCTGGTTGACTGCGACCTCACGGAGAACTCGGCCACGGCGCACGGTGGAGGCGCTTACTGCGACAGCACCTCCGCTCCGACGCTGACGGACTGCCGCTTCACGGGCAATGCCGCTCACATCGGCGGAGGTATATCCTGCGAGGGCGATTCGTCCCCCTCTCTCACCAACTGCGTCTTCGCCGACAACACCGCGAACCCTGGTGGAGGTGGAGTGTACATCGATTTCTCATCCCCCACGTTCGAGGACTGCTCGTTCCTAGACAACACTGTTAACCAGTACGGCGGGGGAGTGTACGTCTATGAGTCCTCTTCCACGTTCACGGATTGTGTGTTCTTCAGGAACTACGCGATCGGCAGGAGCACCTTCGGCGGTGGGATCTACATCGACCGTGCCCCCGTCGAGCTGACGAACTGCACGTTCTCGGACAATGGGGCGGATCAGGGCGGCGGCGTGAACCTCTGGCAAGCGGATCCGGTGCTGACGAACTGCATCATCGCATTCAGCCCGTCGGGTTCCGCGGTCTTCTGCGAGGCGGGAACTGAGAGCCCGACCTTCTTCTGCTGTGACATCTTCGGCAACGCGGGGGGCGATTGGGTGGGCTGCATCGCGGACCAGTCCGGGATCAGCAACAACATGTCTGCAGACCCGCTGTTCTGCGACCGTCCAGAGAACGACTTGACGGTCGATGCGGCGTCGCCCTGTGCGGAGGCGAACAGCCCATCGTGCGGCCTCGTCGGTGCACTGGACGTGGGCTGCGATTCGCCGGTCGAGGCTGTCAGTTGGGGCGCGATCAAGGCGATGTTCCGATAGCCCGCGGGCGACGCGGCAGCGACAGAGAGCCCACCCTTCACGGGGTGGGCTCTTCGCGTGTGGGCTCCCCGGGGCGGTGTCCCAGAGAGCCGTGCGGCCTCACCTCGTTGAGCTTCCCGTTGAGCGACTCGTTGCGCGCGTTCTCCGACGGGCTCCCTGACTCGATGAACAGCGCCTACACACCCACACGCTCCAGCCGCTGCTGCACCGCCATCGCGGCGAACTCCGGACCGTGGTCCCCGCGTGTTAGCCAGTCCACGAAATCCGGTAGACAGACATGTGAGGAGTCTCTCATCTCGTAGTTAGCCACGCCGCAAGAGCTTGCTGCAACCGGCGAGACCCCCGTAGTGGACGTGTTTCGAACTCTTGACCAGAGATTCTGCGTCCCCGTCCACGTGCGTTAGGGGTCCCTAATGCTGAGAAGTTGGAACCACTTGGTCAGGTGGATGCGCGGAGTTGCCCGACTCCCTGTGACGCCGAGAAGCGTGAGCCTCGGATGAACCGATCCGCCTGACCTTCTCGCAGCGGATGTACCATCCCCCTCGACACAGAATTGCGCGTGCCGGGCTGCGGCCAGAGGACACTATCCGCTTCAGTGAATGTAGTGATTGACATGAGCTGCTCTGGCTGGTATTCTGGACTCTGACGTCCTCGACATCTGTGATCTCCCCACGGTCCAGCCCTCCGCGTCCTTCCGACCGGCCACCATCTCCGACCTTGGAGGTGAGCCATGAAGTCAATCGCAGTCTGCGCAGCCCTGCTGGCCCTTGCCGCCGGCATGCTGGTGCCGGGATACTGCTCCCGCGAGTGCGCAAGACAGCGCGAAGGGGGTGATGCGATGACGCTGTAGTGACGTCAACCGCCTGACGATGGGAGGTCAGGTTGAGAGTTCCTCCTTTGTTCTTCTTTTGGATCTGGAGGGAAGAGACATGAGACTGGCGATTGCTCTTACAGTGGTGCTCGTTGCGAGCAT